>JANYFQ010000502.1 GCA_025362615.1 Hymenobacter sp.
GGTGAAGAAGACGTTGCCCACCATCAGCGTACCCAGCAGCGCCCCAAAGTGAATATAGGCCGCCCGGCTGCTGAACACCTGCGCGTAGAAAAACGCAAATCCCACCAGCAGCAAAAATCCGATGACAATGAACCACTTACTACGCACCAGTGCCGTCCGGCACAGGCCGTCGTAAAGCAGCCAGCCCACCATAAACGAGCCCACGCCAATGCCCACGCCCGCCAGCGGGGCAATGTCGAGCACCCGCGGGTCAATCAGCATCGAGCTGGCGTTGAAGTAGTACACCACGAAGAGCAGGCTGAAGCCCGAAAGCCAGGTGAAATACGCCTCGTACTTAAACCAATGCAGGCTTTTGGGGATGACCTTGGGGGCTGATTTATACTTTTCGAGGTAGTAAAAACCGCCGCCGTGGACGGCCCACAGGTTGCCGGCCAGCTCGTCGCGCACGTTGTCGGTGCGGTTGAGGGCGTTTTCGAGAAATACGAAGTAGAACGAGGCCCCAATCCAGGCAATGCCGAAGGTGATGTGCATGAGCCGCACCACAATGTTCATCCACTCCATGAGGTGCCCGGCCCAGGGCGAGTCGCGGGCCAGCACGTAGCAGATGCCCACGCCCGCCACCACGGCCAGCAAAATGAGGGCGTAGGCGTAGCCTTGCAGCGTGAAGCCGCTGCTGCCTACCTGCCCTCCGTCGGGCCGGGTAGCCGCCACGCGCTGGAGCGCAAAAATGACGCCTAGCAGCAGCAGGAAAGCGAGGAGCAGAGCTATCAGGGTAACGTATGGAAGCATAGATTTTTTTGGTAAACAGATGTTCTTGTCGCTGTTGGGGCGGGCTGGTTTTAACTGCTTTGCAAAATTGTACTCAGCAAGTTACAGCACCAGTTGCCGTATGAAATAGCGATGGCCGGAGAAAAGCCCCGAAATTAGCGCCAAACTTCTCCACTATGCCCCGTATTGCCCTGCGCAGCCAGCGCGTTGTCGTGCCCAACGGCGAGCGGCCCGCCACCATTCTTGTTGAAAACGGCCTCATTACCGAATTGTTAACGCACGACGCCGACGTGGGCGACGTTCCGCTGCACGACGTGGGCCACCGCGCCATCTTGCCCGGCCTGGTTGACCCGCACGTTCACATCAACGAGCCGGGCCGCACCAACTGGGAGGGCTTCGACACGGCTACCCGCGCCGCCCTGGCCGGTGGGCTCACCAGCCTGGTAGATATGCCGTTGAACTCGGCCCCGGTCACAACTTCAGTGGCCAGCCTGCGCCTGAAACAGGCGGCCACCCAGGGCCAGCTACACACCAACGTGGGCTTCTGGGGCGGCGTGGTGCCCGGCAACGCCGCTGACATCGAGCCGCTGATAGCCGCCGGGGTGCTGGGCTTCAAAGCATTCCTCACTCACTCCGGCATTGATGATTTTCCGAACGCCACCGAGGCCGACCTGCGCCTCGTAATGCCCTTGCTGGCCCGCCACCGGCTGCCGCTGCTGGTTCACGCCGAGCTGTCGGAACCCAACGACGAGTGGTTGCTGCACGACCGCCGTTCGTATGCCAACTACCTGGCCTCAAGGCCAAAAAGCTGGGAAGATAATGCGATAAACCTCATAATTCGGCTGTGCGAGGAGTTTGACTGCCCCACCCACATCGTGCATTTATCGTCGGCCAATTCCATTGCGCCCATCGCCGCCGCCAAAGCCCGCGGCCTGCCCCTGACAGTCGAAACCGGCCAGCATTACCTCTACTTCAACGCGGAGGACATCACCGACGGCCAAACCCAGTTCAAATGCGCCCCGCCCATCCGCGAACGCGCTAATAACGAGCAGCTTTGGGCCGCCCTGCAAGCCGGCATCATCGACTTCGTAGCCACCGACCACTCGCCCGCGCCGCCCGACCTTAAACAACTGGTCAGCGGCGACTTTGCCAGCGCCTGGGGCGGCATTGCCTCGCTGCAACTGGCCCTGCCGGTGCTCTGGACGGCCGCCCGCCGCCGGGGGGCCACCCTGGCCGACATGGCCCGCTGGCTCAGCCAGAACCCCGCCCGGCTCGCGGGCCTAAGCCAGAAAAAGGGCCAGATTGCGCCCGGTTTCGATGCCGACTTGCTGGTCTTCGACGCCGAAAAAACCTTCGTCGTCACCGCCGACCTGCTGCAGCACAAACACAAAGTGTCGCCTTACATTTGCCAGGAATTGACGGGGGTAGTGGAGCAGACTTTTCTGAAGGGCACGCCGGTGTACGACCGCCCCGCGTTTGCCCGCCTCAACCACGGCGAATTTTTAACCCGGTAGCGGAATGCAGCAGCACTATACGGCCCGCGCCGAGCGCATCATGCAGCGCATCGAGCAGTTGGCTGCCATCAGCGAAGATGCTCAGGGC
>JANYFQ010000523.1 GCA_025362615.1 Hymenobacter sp.
AGGCCGTCAGCGCCCCGATGCGAGCGACTTTAAACTGCCCCTGACGGCCCTACGCGCGGGTTGAAAACCCGCGCTACCCGTACTTTCGTCCTTTCAACCCCAACGCTTCCTTCTCTCAATGGCCCTGTTCGACTTCCTCAAAAACAAACCCGCCGCCAACACGCCCGCCGCCCCGGCCGCCAACGCCCCGACCAACGCCCCTTCGCGGCCCGTCTATCAGGGCAAGCAATACGTGTCGCCCGAGCCGGAAATGGCCCCCGCCCCGCAGCCCCTCGAAGTGGCCTTCGAGCCGACCAACATCCTCGAACAGCTTTTGCTGCTGGCTACCAACGACGAGGCCGCCCGCCCGCCCTTTTACCAGGCGCTGTTGCAGGAAGAAATACTCATGATTCTGGCCCTGGCCGAAGGCGAGCCGGGCGGCGAAGTCACGCTTACCGAAGGCCAGGAAATCCAGCTCCAGGTGCTGGCCGACGGCAAGTTGCCCATCTTCACCTCCCCCGCCCGCCTCGCCGACGGCGGCCAGGATGCCACCGGCGTGCGCTACGTGCGCATCCCCGGCCACGCCTTTTTTGGCATGACGCAGGGGCAGGATTTGGTGCTCAACCCCTTCTCGCCGGCCGGCAAGCTGCTGCCCAAGGAAGAAGTGGCCGCCCTGCTCGCCGGGCAGCTCACCGGCCCCACCTCGGCCGGGGGCGGCGATGCCCAGGTGCTGCTCTCGCAGCCCGCCGAACTCCCCACCGAACTCATGACGGCCCTCGGCACCTGGGCCGCCGCCCAGCCCCACCTGCAAGCCGCCTACCTGGCCCAGATGGCCCTCGAAACCGCCCCCGAAACCCAGCGCCTGCTGCTGGCCTTCGAAAGTACCAGCGCCGACCCCAACTTTTTGCAGGAGCTGGGCCCCGTGTTGAGCGGCCAGCAAATCGCCTTCCAGCACGTCGATTTGATGCTGCTCGACAAGGCATCGGACGAGGGCGTGAACCCGTATTTCCGCACCATCGAGCCGTTCTGGACGCGGTAGCGCGGTTGGGCGTAAACTCCCCTCCTCAGACGAGGAGGGGACATTCCAGCGAAACTGGAACTGGGGTGGTTGAACACGTATGCTGCCCCAGAGGCGGGTTGGCGGATTGGTGGGTTGCGTCGAGAGCACAGCTTGAACACTGGGCCGGCCCGCCAAATCCACCGCTTTATCAACCCGCTTTGCGCGAGTCGTTCTGGGGCAACATACGATTTCCCTCCGGTGGCACCACCCCAGTTTCGGCTTCGCCGAAACGTCCCCTCCTCGTCTGAGGAGGGGAGTTTTTTTACCGCCTCACCACCAAAAACACCCTACAACGACCCCAAAAACGCCAGCAGGCGGGCGCGGTCGGCGGCGCTCATTTGCGCCACGGCATCGGCCGATGGCTGGGCTTCGCCGCCGTGCCAGAGGATGGCCTCGGTGAGGGAGCGGGCGCGGCCGTCGTGCAAAAACGTGCTGTGGCCGTTCACCACTTCGGTCAGGCCAATGCCCCAGAGCGGGGGCGTGCGCCACTCCTGGCCGCTGGCCTCGAAGTCGGGGCGGTTGTCGGCCAGGCCGGGGCCGAGGTCGTGCAGCAGCAGGTCGGTGTAGGGGAAGATTATTTGGTTGGCCGTTTCGACGGGCAAGCCGGGCAGGGCGCTGGTGCGGAGGCGCGGCGTGTGGCAAGCCGCACACCTGGCACTGACAAACAGGGCTTTACCGGCCTGTACTTGCTCGTTGCGCACGTCGCGGCGGGCGGGTACGCCCAGGGTTTGCACGTAAAACGTGGTTTGGTCGAGGCGGGTATCGGCCACGTCGGGGGCGGCGCTGGGGTTGGACGGGTTGTTGCCGGCCTGGGTTTGGCCGGCGGCGGGTTCAAGCACGAACAGGCTGGTGGTGAGGCCCATGTCGCCGTTGTAGGCCGCCGCCGTTTGCTGGCGCTGGCTGGGCTGATTGGCCTTCCAGCCGAAGCGCCCCAGGCGGCGCTGCTGGGCGGCCACGTCCCAGACGTAGTTGGGGCGGCCCGAAATGCCGTCGCCGTTGGCATCGGCGGCGTCGGCCAGGGCCAGCACGTCGGCCTCGGCCACGGCTTCCAGCAAGCCCAGGCCGAACACCGGCGGGGCCACGCGGGCCGAGAGCAACACCCCGCCCGGCAGGGGCAAATAAGCGTTGGCCACCGCGTAGCGGGGCTGCCGCAGGCTCACCCGGCTGCCGTCGGCCAGGGTGCGAAGCTGCTCCAAATAACTGATACTCAACTCGCCCTCGGGCACGGTGCCGACGATGGCGCGGTTCTGGAGCTGGTCGCCGAAGCCGGGCACGGGCTGCGGGCCACCGTGCGGGTCCTGCCCCGCCAGGCTGAGGCGGAACAGCATCTGCACGGCATCGCCGGGGTTGAGCGGGGCCGCGCCCCGGCCGTCGCGGACGTGGCAGCTCGTGCAGCTCCCGTTGATGAAGAGCGGCCCCAGCCCGCTGGCCGTCACGAAATTGCGCTCAAATTCGGCATCGCCCGCCGCGTGTTTTTCGATGGAGCTGCCGCGCAGGTTGGGGGCGGGCAGCGAGTAGGCGTTGGAGCCGGCGCTTTGCACGGTGTAAGCCCCGCCCGCCGTTATTTCGTCGGCCGTGGGGGCGGGTTCTTCCGCGTCAATCCCGTCTTTCGAGCAAGCCGTGGCGAGCAGGCCCAACGATACAAGCAGCAGCAGAACGAAGCGGTTAGGAGCCATATAGTGCAGGTTTTAGCGCCGCAAAGATACGTTGTTTGGATTGATTCTAAACAGTGGGGTGCCAGTGGTCGGGCAACTTCCCGCAGGGTTCGTCCGGCCACTGCGGAGTGAACGTCAGGCTTGTGTTTCTGTATTTCTGCTTGCGCGAGATGTTCAACGGGCAGTGGCCGGGCGAAGCCCTTCGAGCGATTCGCCCGACCACTGCCCTACCGGCTGCTGTGCCGGTTACAGGCCCTTCACCACGGCTTGCACGTCGCCCGTCAGCGTGGCTTGCACGACCCGGATTTTAGCCTGCGCCGCCCGCACGGCGGCCGGGTTTTGGGTGATGGCCTCATCGAACCGACCGGGAATGGCGACCACGGCTGCCTGGGCAGCCGCCAGTTCCTGCCGGAAACGAGTATCGAGGGCCGGGTTTTTGGCTTGCACGATGGCTTGCAAACCCTGGCCCGCCGTTGCTTGCCCGTACCGGCCCAGATAGACGTTTTCGATGCCGCCCAGATTGCCCAAAAACTCGGCTTTGGAGTTTTGACTGTATTTGGCTTCTTCCAAATCAGTGCTTTGCGCGGCCAGCGGGTTTTCTATTTTGGAATCGGGCAACTCGGTGGCGGCCCCGATTACGCCGTCCAGCACCTCCTGCACGGCGGCGCGTTGGCTGGCATACAACGTGTTGCCCGGCCCGGCGGTGGCCAGGCGGGCGGCGAAGTTGCCACCGGTGGGCTGCCAGGCGGCCAGCAGTTGGGCGGTGGCGGTTTTGAGGTTGGCGGCCGTCGCGGCTAGGTACTGGTACTCGCGGGGCGTGAAGTCGGCCAGCGCCTTGTTGGCGGCGGTGCCGAAGAACAGGTATTCGATGGGGTGGAAGCCTTGCAACACCCCGTCCTTCTGCCGCAAGGCACTGGCCGTGAGCGGCTCCGTACCGGCCAGCAAGGCGTTGAGGCCCGTCACGTCGAGCGGCCAGGTGTCGATGATGCCGTCGAGGCCCTGGGTGCTGACGGGGCCAAAGGCGAAGGCTTCGGTGGCTTCCCAGGGCTGCCGGGCGTCGCGGTAAGCCTGGCGGGCGGCGGCCAGCGTGGCGGCCGTGGGCGCGGCCGTGAAGGCCGACGTTGCCGCCTGCAAACGGGCCGTTTGCCGGTCGAGGTCGGCGTAGGTGGCCGTGATGACGTTGGTGGCGACGCTGGCCAGCACCGGGGCCGCGTTGAAGCTGGCGGCGGGCTGGTTTTGGGGGTCTATTTCCTCTTTCTGGCATCCGATGAGGACGAGCAGGGCCGCAAGGCAAGCACCTGTGAAACAGATTTTTAGTGTTGGCATCGAAGTTTGTCTTTTATCTCAGAAATTGCTGTTGAGGCGGGTCAGCGGGCTGGTTGTTGCTGTAGGCGGTTGCGGTAGGCGGTGCGGGCGGGCGGCTTTTCGCCGCCCGCCCGCTTGTCGTTGGGCTGTTTTGGGACGCTTGTTCAGCGATTAGCGGACGGGCGGCGAAAAGCCGCCCGCCCGCGCCCAACGGCCGCACTGCCCGTTTGAATGGGCGCTTAAAATTTCGCCGCCAGCGTCACGTAGCCGGCGCGACCCTGGGCGGGGATGATGCCGGGGCCGGGGTATTCGTCGGTGCGGCGGGTGAAGTAGCGTTTGTCGGCTAGGTTATTGACTCCCGCTTTCAGGTCCAACCCGTTGGGCAGGTGGCAAGTAGCCGACAAATCCAACACCGCGTAAGCCGGAATAAGGCCGCGCAGCGGGTTGTCGTTGTCGGGGGCGACGAAGTTGTTGGCCTCGCCGAACGAGCGGCCCGTGTAGCTGTACTGGCCCGTGACGGACAGCGGCCCGTAGCCATACGTAAGGCCCACGCGCTCAATAATTTCGGGAGCGTATTCGACCCGCTTGTTCTTGAACTCGCCGCTCACGTAGCGGGCATCCACGTAGGCCAGCGAGTTGAAGGCGCTGAGGCGGTGCCGGCTCGTGGGCGCGAGCAATTTTAGCGGGCTGATTTCGAGGTAAGTTTCCAACCCTTTGTGCTCAGAATCAGCCACGTTGGTGCGGAGCGAGTAGTCGTTGCCCGTGCCGGCATCCACGACGGCCACGGTGCCGATGCGGTTGTTGTAGCGCAGCAAAAAGCCGCCCACGTCGAAGTTGAGCCACTCGCCCAGGCTGCCCCGGTAGCCGAAGTCGGCGTTGTAACCCCGGCTATCTTGCAAGTTGGGGTCGATGCGCGAGGTCACGCCGAAGGGTTCGAGGGCCGAGTAGTCCACCGGGCGGTAAGCTTGCGACACGTTGGCGTAGAGCGTCGTGGTGCCGGTAGCCTCCAACTGCGCCCCCACGCCGCCCAGCACAAACGAGCGGTTGCGCGACTCGCGGGCAGCCTGCCGAATGTCATCATTAAACTTGTAGCCAGCCACTTGCGAGTTCAAGAACTCGTAGCGCAGCCCCGGCGTGAGCGAGAGCTTCGGCCCGAAGCGCAGCACGGTTTCGACGAACGGGGCCAGGTTCTGGGTCCGAAATTCGAGGTCGTACTCGTAGGTGCCGCCGTAGAGGCCCAGGTCAAAGTCGGCGGCCGTGGAGCCGGGGCCGCCGCCCTGCCGGCGCATCCGGCCCGCGAAGTAGCGCACCCCACCGGCCAGCGTGTTCTCCAGGCCAAACAGTTGGTAGTCAGCCCGCACACGCAGCTCGTTGCTGACACTGCGGAAGTGCTCGCGCTGCACTTCGCGGGGCACGTACTGCTGGGTGGCGCGGTCGATGGTGTCGGGCACGGCGGGGCCGCCGTCCTCGTTGCGCCACACCAGCGAGCGGCTGCTGAGGTTGCCGGCCGCCTTAAACGTGAGCAGCGTGCGGGGCGAGAGCTGGTAATCGGCCGTAAGGGTCAGCACGTTCCAGGGGCTTTCGAGCCAGTTGCGGGCGCGGGTACTCTGGCGGCCGTCCTGGGCAAACTGGGCATCGGTGAGGCCGCCGGGCATTTGCAGGCGGTTGCGGAGAATGGAATATTCGAGGCCCAAACGCAGCTTTTCGCTGGCCTGGTAGCGCAGGCCAGCGAAGGCCGTGCCCTGGCTCAGGCCCGAATTGGGCCGCCAGCCTTCGGTGCGGCGGTACTGCCCGTAGGCGTAGTAGTTGAGCTTGCCCACGGTGCCGCCCACGCTTGTAAAGGAGTTGAAAAGACCGTAGGAACCAGCAGTTTGCCGCAGGTTCAACTCAAATTTCTTGTCATCGGCCCCGCGCCGCATCACGTAGTTGCTCACGCCGCCAAACTGCGGGCCGAACTGCAAGGCCGCCGCACCGCGCACGATTTCGACGCGCTCGACGGCCTCCATCGCGGGCAAATAATACGTTTCGGGGTAGCCGTAGAGGTCGGCCGTGATGTTGTAACCGTTCTGGCGCACGTTCATTTCCACGCTCTGCACCGGGTTGAGGCCGCGCAGGCCGATGCCGTTGGCGGGGAAGCCGCCGCCTTCGGTTTCGGAGAAATTCATGCCCGGAATGCGGCCCAGAATCTGGCGCGGGTTGTTGAGGGCCGTGTTGGCATCGAGCGAATCAAGCACCAAAACCTCCGTTTTTTTGCCCGCGTAGATGACCGCCCCGCCCACGTCGGGCAGGTTGCCGAGGCCGTTTTTGGAGTGCAGCCCGCGCACCCGCACCTCGCCCAGGTTTTGGGTTGAAACCGGGGTCGGCGTTTGGGCCAGCGCCGCGCAGGGCAGCAACAAACAGAGAATGAGGAGGGAAGGACGCACTTTTTATTTGGATTGATTCTGAACAGCCGCAAAGGTAAGCGCGTATTGCCCGGCAAGCAAGCTTGTGTGGAATGATTCCAGATAAAGCGGATGCTGGAAATCGGGTTACTTTTGTGGTGCTCGTTTCTGGGTTTTTTCGTTTTACTAGCTGCTGTTACGCGGCTGGCGCGGGGCTGTGCCCCGTGACTGAAGTGCTGCGGGTTTTCAACCCGCACCCCAGGCCGAAATCGTCCGG
>JANYFQ010000109.1 GCA_025362615.1 Hymenobacter sp.
GGGATGCTGAAGCAGTACGGCGTCGAAATCGGCGGCGAGGTGTTCGATACCATGCTGGCCCACTACCTCTTGGAGCCCGATATGCGCCACAACATGGACGTGCTGGCCGAAACCTACCTGCACTACACGCCGGTGGCCATCACCGAGCTTATTGGCCCCAAGGGCAAAAAGCAGGGCACGATGGCCGACCTCGCCCCGGCCCAGGTGACGGACTACGCCTGCGAGGATGCCGACGTGACCTTGCAGCTCAAGCATATTTTTGAGCCGCTGCTGGCCGCCCAGGGCCTGCTGGGCCTGCTCAATACCGTCGAGAACCCGCTGGTGCCGGTGTTGGCGGCCCTGGAGTTTGAGGGCATTCGGATTGATTCGGCGGCGATGACGGAGTACTCGGCCGAGCTGCAGGGCTACATCACGGAGCTGGAAACCCAGGTGTACGCCGCCGCCGGGCAGTCGTTCAACATCGGCTCGCCCAAGCAGTTGGGCGAGGTGCTGTTTGATAAGATGGACATCGGCAAGGGCAAAATCAAGAAGACCAAAACCGGGCAGTACGCCACCGGCGAAGAGGTGCTGAGCCAGCTCGCGGCCGACAACCCCATTGCCGGCCTCATCCTCGAATACCGACAGCTTACCAAGCTACGCAGCACCTACGTCGAGGCCCTGCCCCAGCTCGTGAGCGTGGTGGACGGGCGCGTGCATACCAACTTCAACCAGGCGGTGGCGGCCACGGGGCGGCTCTCGTCCACGGGCCCGAACCTGCAAAACATTCCCATCCGCACCGAAAAGGGCCGCGAAATTCGCAAAGCCTTTGTGCCGCGCGACGACAGCCACCTGCTGCTGGCCGCCGACTACTCGCAGGTGGAGCTCCGCATCATGGCCGATTTTTCGGGCGACGCGACGATGATTGAAGCGTTTCGTTTGGGCCAGGACATTCACGCCAGCACGGCCAGCAAGGTGTTTGGGGTGCCGCTCGCAGCCGTGGACGCGGAGATGCGGCGCAAGGCCAAAACCGTCAATTTCGGCATCATCTACGGCATTTCGGCCTTCGGGCTGGCCCAGCGCATCGGCATCAGCCGCAAGGAAGCCACCGAGATTATCGACACCTACTTCGCCGAGTTTTCGAGCGTGAAGCAGTACATGGACGGGGCCATCAACCGCGCCCGCGAGCTGGAATACGCCGAAACGCTGCTCAAGCGCCGCCGCTACCTGCGCGACATCAACTCGCGCAACGCCACGCTGCGTGGCTTCACGGAGCGCAACGCCATCAACGCCCCCATCCAGGGCACGGCCGCCGACATCATCAAGCTGGCCATGATAAACATTCACCACTGGCTGCGCGAGGAGAAGCTCGAAACCCGCATGATTTTGCAGGTTCACGACGAACTGGTGTTCGACGCGCCGACGGACGAAATCGCCCACATCACCCCCAAAATAAAGGAGCTGATGACCACCGCCCTGCTGCTGCCCCACGGCGTGCCGCTGGAAGTGGAAGTGGGCACGGGGCGCAACTGGCTGGAGGCGCACTAATTTTCAATGAGTGAAGGAGCGAATGAGCGAGTGAGTGAATTATTAGTCTGGTTACGCCAGGGGGGGCACTGCCCACTATCAATTCACTCACTCGCTCATTCACTCCTTCACTCATTGAAACTCCTTCACGCATTAATCTTTAAAGCGGGGCGAGGGTGCCGGTGTAGGTGGTGCTGACGCCGTTGCCGTCGATGAGGGTGGCGCGGAGCACCAGGCGGGTAGTGGTCAGTTCGATGATGTCGGGGATGCCGGCGGCCCCGGCACCGAAGAGGGGCGTGGTGAGCAGCAGCTTGGCATCGTTGGCTACCAGTTCCCAGGTGCCGGGGCGGGTTTGGGGGTCGGCGGAGGAGCAACGCGTGGGGCCTTCGTCGAGCACAGCCGTGCGGTCGTCGTTGAAGCGGAGAAAGTTGTCTTTTTCGCAGGCTTCGAGGGTGCGGTAGCCGTCTTCGATGACGCTGCCCCGCTGGGCGGTGAGGGCGGTGAGGCTCCAGCGCTTGCCCACGAGCAGGGCAACTTTGGGGCTGACGGTGGGGGCAACGGTTTCGGTGCTGTCTTTTTTGCAACTGCTGGCCAGGGCGGCCAGGCCGAGGGCGAGGAAGAAAATGTTTTTCAAGGAAAAAGAGAGAAAAGGTAAAAAAAGCAGGCCAAAGGTACCGCCGAACGGGGTGTGATGGCTTTTGGACAGCCCCCGAGCACGCCCGGACAACCCCCGAGTACGCCCGGACAACCCCCAAGTACGCCCGGACAACCCCCGAGTACGCCCGGACAACCCCCGAGTACGCCCGGACAACCCCCGAGTACGCCCGGACAACCCCCGAGTACGCCCGGAC
>JANYFQ010000563.1 GCA_025362615.1 Hymenobacter sp.
GTGCGGCGGCGGGCACGGCCAAAATTGTGGTGCGCCAGGGTGGCCGGCTCATCTTCGACGGGGCCACGCTGGGCAACTACGCCACCAGCGACCGCAGCGAAGCCCCGCAAACCCTGCGGCTGCTGCTCGGTGGCGACGCCACTGATACCGACAACCGGGGGCTGATAACCCTCCGGGGCGCGGGCCTGCGGCTGCAATCAAGTAAGGTGCAGGCCGAATTGAGCGCCGGGGCCACCCTGCACCTCGAAGGCAGCGCCGACCTCACCGTGGACGCGGCGCAGCTTACCACCCGGCCCGGCAGCTACCTCTGCGCCGTAGCCGGGGCCACGGTGCGCTACGCCAACGGCGGCCGGCTCACTGTGCAACCGGGCACCAACCTGGGCGTCGGCCCGTTCGTCAACCTGGTGCTGAACCCGCTGCCGAATTGCGTTAGCAGCACCTGCCTGTTCTATAATAATGGCATCACCATCACGGGCGTGGGGTCGGCCGGCAACGTGGTAGATGCCGGCAGTTCTGTCTGCCCCACTACCCTCACCCTGACCGTAAACACCGGCACGGCCAACCCCGCCGCCAGTGGCTACACGTTTCAGTGGACCCGCGACGGGGGCACGTCGCTCGGCACGGGTGTCAGCCTCACCAACACGCTGCCGGTGAACAACGGCACCAACGGGCTGCCGGTGGTGTACACCTGCGTGGTGCAGCCGCCCGGCGGTTGCCCGGCCGTGACGGTGACCTACACGGTGCGCGTGGTGGGCGGGGGCTTCGGTACGCCCGTGCTGCTTAATGCCAACCCCACCATCTGCGTCCCGGCCACGGGGCTCTACAACCTGGCGGGCCTCGTGCCCACCGTCGTGAGCAACCCCGGTGCTGTGAGCTGGGCCAGCAGTCCTTACCTCAGCTTCGTTGATGATGGCACAGGAGGGTATATTTATTATTTTGACGCGCGGGCGGCCCGCCTGCAAGGCACGACGCACACGATTTCGGTATTCAACTTTGGTCCGGGAGTCCGGTGCGGCAGCGGGGCCACCGTCACCATCAACCTGCGCGACGCGCCGGACATTGAACCCGGGCGTATGCTGTCCGCATACTGCCCCGGCGCAAAAGTCGTGCTCTCGGTGCCGGCCCAATTGGGGGTCAGCTACGTGTGGCAACCGGGCAACCTGAGCGGCAGTACTGTGCAGCTTGCCGCCAGCACCAGCACCACCTACACCGTCACGGCCACCGGCGCGGGGGGCTGCACCAACCGGCAAACCGTGCGCGTGAACGTACTGCCCGCCACCTGCCCCACTTGCGAGCCCGCTGTGGTGCAAATGAACCCGGTGGTGAACGGCGGCGTAGTGAAAGCGTACCGAAACGGCTTTCTCTTCAAAACGGGCATCACCTACTATTTCTCAACCACCACCGAGCTTACCAACGGGCAGTACCTGGCCGAGCCAGGTAGCCGCCTGCTGTTTGGCCCCGACGTGTACTTGGACATCTTCAACGATGGCTGCCTGCAATTGCAGGGCGCTACCCTCACCGCTACCTGCAACCAGCAGTGGGGCGGCATCCGGCTCAAAAACGTGTACGGGGTGCGAGCCTTCAACACCGGAGCCAGCATCAACGAACTGAGCCACAGCCGCGAAGGCATCACCTTCGCCCCCGATTGGTTCTGGGGACCAAACTCCGGCACCATCACCACCCCCTGCTACGCGCTCCAACTGAACGGAATGCGCTTCTTGCACAACACCCGCAGCCTACAGGTGACACGGGGGGCATTCGCGGGATTGGGAGCGGCGATGGGCAGGACGGTCAGCATCGTCAATTGCACCTTCGATTCCGACCCCGCCCAGATGCTCGCCCCGGCGGCCTACGTGTCGGCCACCAACCAGCAATGCGCCTACGCCCACCTTACCATGGGCGGCGACGTAACCTACGTGACCCTGACCGGCAACACCTTCAGCCGCGCCCTCTTCGGCATTTGGGCACCCGATGCCCAGGGCCTCACGGCCCGCAACAACACCTTTACCGACTGCTACCTGGCCGGGGCCGTGAACCTGCTCAACACCGGCCCCGCTACCTGGGACAACAACAAGTTCGAGTTTGCGCCGCCCGCCAACGACTTCGTGCGCCTGCCCAACCCCTTCGTGGCCACCGGCTACGCGGCCCTCGCGGCCCTGGGCAGCGCCGTGGCCCCGCGCATCATTTCGGCCCCCGGCACCAGCGTGGGCCTGGCCGCCGCCGGCGAACCGCTGACCGTGACGGGCAGCCGCTTCCGGCAACTTACGCCCTTTAGCAGTTACAGCAGCACTGAGCCGTACCCCCAAACCGGCCTGTGGGCGGGGCGGGGCACGGTGCGGCTGCAAGGCACGGAGTTCCTCGGCCTCTACCAGGGCGGCGTGCAGCAGGCCCAGCAGCCCGGCACCGGCGAAACCAAAGGCAACACCTTCGTGAACTGCCGCACGGGCCTTTTCTTCCGCAACGCGCCGGGGGCCGGGCCGGCGGGCCGGGCCGTGCTCACCTGCAACTCGTTCCAGCAGCCGACCAACGTGGCCGTCGCCGAGTGCTTCGGCATCTACCTCGGGCCGGGGCCGTTCGTGGCCGGGCAGTTGGGGCAGCAGATTAATATTTCGAGCACGGGCAGCGCCGCCATCCTGCAAACCAACCGCTTCACGGGGCCGCTGCCGACGGCGGGCGCTACGCCCTCGTTCTGGCACGTGTACAACGACGGGGGCAATGCACGGATGGATTATAGGCATTACTACTTTGGAACGCCAGGCACCCGTGTTCCAAACGATGCCGTAGTAGTAGGCGATAACACCAACGGAACGAGCGGCGTAAACCTCTTGTATGGCTCTCCTATTGAATACGTCGGTGGTGTTACTTGCGCTGCACAAAATTATCCTGGTGGTGTGGGGCTTCGTCCGGCCACGACGAGCACCCTACCATCGGGAGCAATGCGCTATTACCTGGCCCAGAACGTACCCAATCCATGTTCGGGCAGTACGTCCGTTTCATACCGTGTACCAGCCTCTGCTGAGAAAGCAGAACTGGTCATCCGCGACAGCTTTAGCGGCAAGACATGGCAGCGGACGACGCTACAAAACGGCGAGAGAACCATTGAAATTCAGGTGCATATGTTGCTACCCGGCGCGTACTATTACAGCCTGGAAATCGGTGGGGCATCGGTGTCGCATCACCAATTGCTGGTACAGTAATGAACTGTGTTCACTTCCTGCAAGGCTGCCGTACCGGCAGCCTTGCTTGGCTGTGCGCTGTTTTCTTGCTGAGTATAGAATGCCTTCAAGCGCAGCCTATCCTCGTGGCAGAAAACAAGCAGCCGCAACGCTATACCAGCGCCGCAGGGGCAGAGTATGCTTTCTCATTCTCGCTGCCTGGCAAACGATATGCACAAGTTGGCTCATTCGACAATGGCTCGCTGGCTATTCAACAGTCGGGAATTATGTTAGCCGTGACCAAGCAAAACGGTGACACGGTGCGCTACGTGCAGGTGCGGGCACACCCGCCGGGTGTGGCATTTGTTTATCCTTTTGGTGCTGTGGCCGAGCCTGACCACTCGGTGACGGTTTTTGCTGGTTGCTACTCCCCGCTTTTCTCCCCAAACAGTGACTCGCTGCTGTTGCTGCGTATTGATACGCTGGGTGTGGTGCGGTGGCGGCGTGGCTATCGGCTGGCGTATTGCAGACCCTCTAATTCAATCGGCAATATCCTCCGCACTGGCGACAGCTACTTGCTTTGCACCAACCGCGATGCCTTTGCCGGTACTTCCGCGCTGTTTTACCCCACCCCTAATGTCACCAAGATTGACTTTCAAGGCAATATTGTTTGGGAGCGGTCGATGGGTACACGCGGCTATGCTCGCATCGGCGAAGTGAGGGACCTTGTGTCCTGCCCCGACGGCAGCTACCTGGCCTTCGGCAACACCGACGAGGGTACACCTTACGTGCCGGGCACCTCGGCGCGGGGACGGCTCGACTACTTCGCCGTTCGGTTCAATAGCGCCGGCGACACCCTCCGCACCTTCCGCTTCGGCGACCACAACGAGGACGAGGTAGGCCAACGCATCCGCTTGACTCCCGACGGCGGGGCGACCGTCATTGGCTACCGCTACCGCTACGTTCCCTTTTCCCCGCCCGTGTACGACGGGCAGGTGTACAAGCTCGACAGCCTGTTTCGGCCGCAGTGGCGCAAAAGTCAGACCTACACCACCCCGGCCCCGTACGCCACGCCCACTTCCTGGCGCTACTCCTTGCTTCAGCCCCTGGCCTCGGGCGACGTGCTCTGCGGCGGCGACTCGCTCTTCGACCGCAACTACGCCGTGGGCAACGCGGCGGCCCTGACCTGCTACGCCCCCGGCGGCGGGCGGCGCTGGGCCTTCCGGCGCGTGTACCGAAACGGCCCGAGCACGAGCTTTGCCACGATGGTCAACCACCCCGACGGCTCGGCCTACTTCACGGGCACCGTGGGGGTGATGGACCCCAACAGTACCACTAATCTGATTTACTCTGCTTACTCGGCTTACCTGGCCAACGCGGGCGTGCCCTACGTGCCCGACCTCTGCGCCCGGCCCCCGGCGGCGTACTTCGTGGCCCAGGCCGCCTCGCCCGCCCAGGCGCAGGTGCTCGACGCCAGCGCCCCCGGCCCGCGCTACGGCGTGCTCGTGGCCTGGCGCTGGGACTGGGGCGACGGCACGGCCAGCACCGGCCGCGCCCCCGGCCCCCACGCCTACGCCAGCCCGCCGCCGCCCGGCACGGCGGTGACGCTCACCGTCACCAACAACCTGGGCTGCACGGCCAGCCGCACCGAGTACCCGTTCGGGCCGCTCTCGGCCGCCCGGCAGGCGCGGGCGCTGGCCGGGCGGTTGGCGGTGTTTCCCAACCCGGCGGCGGGTGCCGTGGCCGTGGCCCTCGACGGGCTGGCCCCGCAAGCGCCCGCCGCGCTGGCCCTGCTCGGGCCGCTGGGCCAGGTGCTGCGCCGCGCCAGCGCCCCGGTGCAAAACGGCCGCCTGGCCGCCGCCCTCGACCTGAACGGCCTGCCCCCCGGCCTCTACCTGCTGCGCGTGAGCACCCAGGAGGGCACCGCCACCCGGCCACTCGTGAAGGAATGATTGCCCCCCAAACCCCTTTTATGCCCAACCCATGAAACAGTTTCTTTCTGGCCCCCGGTGGGCCACGCGCCTGGCCCTGTTCGTGCTTGTCGCCTACCCCCAAACCGGCCTCTGGGCTGGCCCCGGCACGGTGCGGCTGCAAGGCGTGGAGTTCCTCAACCTCTACCAGGGCGGCGTACAGCAGGCCCAGCAGCCCAACGCGGGCGAGACCAAAGGCAACACCTTCGTGAACTGCCGCACGGGCCTCTTCTTCCGCAACGCGGCGGGTGCCGGGCCGGTGGGTCGGGCCGTGCTCACCTGCAACTCGTTCCAGCAGCCGACCAACGTGGCCATCGCCGAGTGCTTCGGCATCTACCTCGGGCCGGGGCCGTACGTGGCCGGGCAAGCGGGGCAGCAGATTAACATTTCGACCCTGCCCCCGCCCACCCCCGGCGCAACGCCCCCGCCCATCCTGCAAACCAGTCGCTTCGTCGGGCCGCTGCCGGCCCCGCGCACGGTGCCCACGTTCTGGCACGTTTACAACGACGGGGGCAATGCGCGGCTGGACTACACCCACTACCAGCAACCGGGCGGCGGTGGCGGCCGGGTGCCCAACGATGCCCTCGTGGTGGGCGACAGCGTGAACCGCGTGAGCGTGGTGCGGCTTGTTCTTGGCGGCAATTCTCAGAACCCCCCTAATTACATAGGCAGCATTACCTGCGCCGCGCTGGGGTATCCTGCGGGTATTGGGCTTCGGTCAGCCGCCACAAGCAATCCGCCCGCGCCCACGTCGCCCTATTTCCTGGCCCAAAACGCGCCCAACCCGTGTTCGGGCAGCACCTCGGTTTCTTACCGGCTACCTGCTTCCAGCGGAAAGGCCGAACTCGTTATCCGCGACGTGTTTAGTGGCCGGGTGTGGCAACGCACCCCGCTCCAAACCGGAGAGCGCACCGTTGAAATCCAGGTACATACACTGCCGCCCGGCGCGTACCATTACAGCCTGGAAATCAGCGGAGCCTCGGTCGCGCACCACCAATTACTGGTACACTAATGTGCCGCACTTCTTTCCTGCAAGGCTGCCGTATCGGCAGCCTTGCTTGGCTGTGCGTTGCTTTTTGCACCAGCATTGAGTTTGCCCATGCACAGCCCGCGCTCGTAGCCGAAGGCAGCCAACCCCTGCGCTATGCTGGCATTGCGGAAGAAATGTTTCTGTTTGCGTTGCCCGGCAAGCGGTATCTGCGTGTTGGTAGCTACGATGAAGGAACATCGTCTTTCCAGCGATTTGGCATCATGCTGGCCGTGACCAAGCAAAACGGCGACACGGTACGCTATATGCGGGTGCAAACGCACCCTCCGGGCACGGTTCTAACGGGTGTTTCCAGTGCTGTGATGGAGCCTGACCGTCTAATAACGATGCTCAGCGCCTTTAGCCCTAACCCGCGTGTTTCAAACCGCGACTCGCTGATGATGCTACGCATTGACACGATGGGCGTGGTGCGGTGGCGGCGCTCGTACCCCTTCCTCAACGGCGTGAACCTCGGACTAGGCAACCTCCTTCGCACGGGCGATGGCTACCTGTTTTGCACCAACCCCGATGCCTTTGGTGGCGCGAACAGCCTGTACTACCCGACCCCCGTCGTCACCAAAGTGGACTTTGCGGGTAACGTCGTCTGGGAGCGGTCAATGGGCACACGGGGCTACGCCCGCATCGGCAGCGTGAAAGACTTGGTGGCCTGCCCCGACGGCAGCTACCTAGCCTTTGGCAACACCGACGACGGCAGCCCCTACACGCCCGGCACCTCCACCCGCAGCCGGCTCGATTACTACGCCGTGCGCTTCACCAGCGCCGGCGACACGCTCCGCACCTACCGCTTCGGCGACCCTGGCCAGGACGAGCAGGGCGAGCGCATCCGCCTCACGCCCGGCGGCGGGGCGGCCATCACCGGCACCCGCGCCCGCTACAGCGCCTTCCCGCCGCCCACCTACGACGGGCAAGTGTACCAGCTCGACAGCCTGTTTCGGCCCCAGTGGCAGCGCACCAACGCCTGGCCGGCCTTGCAGGTGGTCGACTGGCGCTACGCCATCCTCCAGCCCCTGGCCTCGGGCAACGTCGTGTGCGGCGGCATCCACTTCACCCCGCCCCGCCCCGGCTACCCCGGCCTCAACGCCCTGGCCGCCCTGGCGGCCTACACCCCGGCCGGGGCCACGGCCTGGACTTGGCAGCACACCTACCCCGGCTCCGACACGGGCCTCTCCACGATGGTGAGCCACGCCGACGGCTCGGCCTACGTGACGGGCGGCGTGGGCAGCGGGGCCGTGCCCGGCGGCTACAACGACCGGTTTGCCGCCTACTCGGCTTATCTTACCAACGTGGGCGTACCCTACGTGCCCGACCTCTGCGCCCGGCCCCCGGCGGCCTACTTCGTGGCCCAGGCCACCTCGCCCACCCAGGCGCAGGTGCTCGAGAGCAGCGCCCCCGGCCCCCGCTACGGCGTGCTCGTGGCCTGGCGCTGGGCCTGGGGCGACGGCAGCACCAGCACCGGCCGCGCCCCCGGCCCCCACGCCTACGCCAGCCCGCCGCCGCCGGGCACGGCCGTGACGCTTACCGTCACCAACAACCTGGGCTGCACCAGCAGCCGCACCGAGTACCCGTTTGGGCCGCTCTCGGCGGCGCAAGCCAGCCGGGCGCTGGCCGGGCGGCTGGCGCTGTTTCCCAACCCCACGAGTGGGGCCGTGGCCGTGCAACTCGGCGGGCTGGCCCCGCAGGGGCCGGCGGCGCTGGCCCTGCTCAACCCGCTGGGCCAGGTGCTGCGCCGGGCCACGGCTCCGGTGCAGGCCGGGCAGGTGGCCGCTACGCTCGATTTGGGCGGGCTGCCGGCTGGCCTCTACCTGCTGCGCGTGAGTACGCGCGAGGGCACGGCCACCAAGCGTGTGGTGAAGGAATGACACCGGAGCAGTGACTGCATCAGCAACGAACAACCAACCCCGTCAGGTTTCCTGACGGGGCTTTTGCGTTGGGCAGTGGCCGGGCAGGGGGGCTGCGGCCCGATGCCAACCCCCAACGCCCGCCATTACCTTTGCCGGCCCCAACCGCCCCCGGCCAACTGACTGCCCGTTCCGTTTCATGACCATAAAAACCTTCACCTTCAACGGTTTCGCCGAAAACACCTACGTCCTCGCCGACCCTGCCACCGGGCAGTGCGTCATCCTCGACCCCGGCTGCTACACCGCCGCCGAGCAGCAGGCGCTGCAAGCGTACCTCGCGGCCGAGAACCTCACGCCCGCGCTGCTGCTCAATACCCACGCCCACATCGACCACGTACTGGGCAATGCGTTCGTGCTACGAACCTGGCCGGGACTGCCTTTTTTGCTGCATCCGCTCGACTTGCCCACGCTGCGGTCGGTGCCGGCTTACGCGGGCTCCTACGGTTTCGGGGCCTACGAGCCGGCCGAGCCTACGGGTGAACTGGCTGCTGGTCAGGTTATAGAATTTGGGGAGATGGCGCTGGAAGTACGTTTCACGCCCGGCCACGCGCCGGGGCACGTCGTGTTTTACCACCCGGCCGGCCACGTCGTCATCGGCGGCGATGTGCTGTTTCGGGGCAGCATTGGCCGTACCGATTTGCCGGGCGGCGACCACGAAACGCTTATTCAAAGTATTCGGCGCGAGTTGCTTACCCTGCCCGATGCCACCGTTGTGTACCCCGGCCACGGCCCCGCCACCACGGTGGGAGAGGAGCGCCGCAGCAACCCCTTCCTCACTTGAAAAAGCATATTCCCAACGCCCTCACCTGCCTCAACCTGTTGTGTGGGTGTTTGGCCCTGAGCCTGATACTCGGCGGTGCGGCTTTTAACAACGGCCGCCTTGTGTCGGCGGCTTACCTAATCGGCCTGGCCGCCGTGGCCGATTTTTTCGACGGCTTCGCGGCGCGGGCGCTGGGCGTGTCGTCGCCCATCGGCAAGGACCTTGATTCGCTGGCCGACATGGTTTCGTTTGGGGTGGTGCCGGGCGCAATACTCGTCAATTTGCTGAACGCGGCCTTCAGCCGACAGCCGGAATTGCTGAAGGCGTGGCAGTTTCACAGCGTAGCCGTCGCGCCCACGGGGCTGTTGGCGTTCCTCGGCTTCGCCCTCACCATCTTCTCGGCCCTGCGCCTGGCCAAGTTCAACAACGACACCCGGCAAACTGACTCCTTCATCGGCCTGCCTACGCCGGCCTGTACGCTGGTGGTGGCCGCGCTGCCGCTTATTCTTACGAACGATAGGTTTGGGCTGACGAGCTACATCTTGAACCCCTGGTTTTTGCTGGGTATCACGGCGTTGCTTTCGGGCCTGCTGGTGGCCGAAATCCCGCTCTTTGCGCTCAAATTCAAGAACTTTGGGTGGGCTGATAACCGCCGCCGCTACGTGTTTATTGCCCTGGTAATTGGGCTGTTAGCGGCATTGGGCGCAGCCGGTGTGCCGCTGGCGGTGCTGGCCTACGTGGCACTGTCGGTGCCAGCCACCCGACGGGCCGGTTGAGGCCCGGCGGGTGGCAGTAGGCGCGATTTTTGTACGCTCAGGCAATAAAGCGGCTTTTTCGTAGTTATCCGCTCATCTGAGGCGAACCCCCGGCCGCAATACCTTGTTGCCAGCGCCAACTGACTACCATCTTTCCACCAAACTACTTCGCGCACCTATGCGGCATCTACTCATTCTTTTGGCGATTGCGGGGTTGGGGCTGTCGGTGGGGCCTGCCCATGCCCAGAACGGGCCGGTTACGCAGCACGTAGCGGTGCGCTGGGGCGGCACCACCGACGTGGTTGGCCCCACGGGTGCCCGCCGCCGCGAGCCGACGTTTGAAGGAGCCTTCGTGCCCCACGGCGAACAAGAGCAGTTGCTGTCGGTGCGCCTGGCCGGAGCCGTGGACCAGGGCACGGTGCAAAACGCGGTGTACGAAGCCGTTAGCCCCGCCGATGTGGCCCTGCTGGCCCGCCGGCCGCTGCCCGCCGCGCCGCCCACGCGCCTGCTCGTCGGCACCGAGCGCAAGCTGCCCGTGACCACGCTGCTGGTGCAGCCGCTGCGCCGCAACCCCGCCACCGGGCAAGCCGAGCGGCTGGTGTCGTTCGATTATTCCTACGCGGTGGCCCCCGCGCCGGCCCGCCGGGGCGGCACCCCCGGCACCCGCTTCTACGCTGCCCGGTCGGTGCTGGCCAGCGGCGACTGGTTCAAGCTCGGCGTGGCCGACAACGGCATTTACAAGCTCGATAAAGCGGGGCTACGGAGCTTGGGCCTCGACCCGAACACCCTCAACCCCAACCGCTTGCAGCTCTACGGGAACAGTGTTGGAATTTTACCCCAGGCCAACGCCGCTTACCGCCCCGACGACCTGGTGGAAAACAACATCCTCTTCGTCGGCAATGCCGACAACACCTTCGACGACAACGAATATTTCCTGTTTTACTCGCCCGGTGCCCACACCTGGGAGGCCAGCGGCGGCCTGTTTCGGCACCGCAACAACATCTACCCCGACACGGCTTATTACTTCGTGACGGCCGGCAACACGCCCGGCCGGCGGGTGCCCACCGTGGCCCCGCCTACCGCCGGGGCCGTGCCCAACTCCATCAGCACCTTCGCCGAGCGCCGCTTTTACGAACACGACCTCGTGAACCTCATCCATTCGGGCCGGCAGTGGCTGGGCGAGGGCTTCAACAGCAGCAACTCCACACCCAAGGAGGTGGCTTTTGGTGGACTGACCGACCTGGTGCCCAACTCGCCGGTGCGCATCACGGCCTCGCTGGCGGCGGGGGCCAATGCGCCCAGCACGTTTGCCCTTACCCTCAACGGGGCCGCGCTGGCCAGCCAATCCATCCCCGCCCGGGCTGCCCAGGCGTATTCGGCCGAAACCATTGTGGCCCTGACTACCTACCAAAGTACGCTCTCTGCCAGCCCCGCGCCCGAGCAGCGCATCGGCTTGAGCTTCGTCAACGGCGGCGACCCCGCCGCTGCCGGCTACCTCGACTACCTGGAACTGAACGCGCAGCGCCAGCTACGGCTGGCCAGCGGGGCGCTGGAGTTTCGCTCCTTTGAAAACATTGCACCGGGCAACGTGAGCCGCTTCGCCCTCACGGCGCCGGCCGGGGCTGTGGTCTGGGACGTAACCAACCCGCGCCGCGCCCTGGGCCAGACCCTCGACGCGACCGGAGCCTTTGTGGCCCGCACCGACACCCTGCGCGAGTACGTGGCCCTCGTGTCCGGCGCGGGCTACCCGGTGCCCCGCGCCTTTGGCCGGGTGCCCAACCAAGACCTGCACGCCCTCGACGGCCGCCTCGATTTGCTGATTGTAACCTACCCGCCGTTTCAGGCCCAGGCCGAGCGGCTGGCCAACCACCGCCGCACCCGCGACGGCCTGCGCGTAGCCGTCGTCACGACCAGCCAGGTGTACAACGAGTACGGCTCGGGCGGCCAGGACGTAACGGCCATCCGCGACCTGATGAAGCAGGTGTACGACCGCGCCCCGGCCGGCAAGCAGCAGTTTTTGCTGCTCTTCGGCGATGCGTCGTTCGATTACAAATCAGACCCTTACAACGACAAAACCCAGGAGCCGGCCTGGTGGAGCCAGCGCGTGCCCTTCCGCACCGACAGCGATTTCGACCGCGCCAACCAGAACTACGTTCCGACCTACGAGTCGCGCGAGTCGTTTGCCCCTTTCTACGGGAATTCGCCCACGTATTCGTCGGAAGACTACTACGCTTACCTCGACGATGAAGAGGGCGAGTGGCCCGAAGCGAACGCCAGTGCCCGCGCCGAGCGCCTCGACATTGGCGTGGGGCGGCTGCCCGTGCGTACCCCCCGCGGTGCCCCCGCCGATGCCACCCAGGCCCAGCTGATGGTGGACAAACTGATTGGCTACGACGCGCCCGCCGCCTACGGCAAGTGGCGCAACCGCGTGACGATGGTGGCCGACGACGGCGAAGGCGGCTTCTTTGTGCAGGGCAGCAGCGAGCCCATCGCCGGTACTGTGCAACGCAGCCACCCGGAATACAACATCCACAAGCTTTACCTCGACTTGTACCCGCAGGTGGCGCTGGCGGCCGGGCAGCGTTCGCCGGCGGCCAACCAGGCCATCGACGAGTCGTTTGAGAAGGGTACCCTCATCTGGAACTACCTGGGGCACGGCGGGCCAAAGGGTCTGGCCGACGAGCAGCTGATAACCAACGCCTCGGTGCTGGCCCTGCAAAACGCCCGCAACCTGCCGTTTATGGTGACCGGCACCTGCGACCTGGCCACGTACGACGACCCCGATTTCACGTCGGCCGGCGAACAGGTACTCACCGACAACACCAACGGCGGCGGGGCCGTGGGCCTCTTCACGACTACGCGGGTGGTGGATGCTGTGGCCAATACGTCGCTCAACACCAGCTTCTTTCAGAACGTATTCGCGCCCCTCAACGGGGCCATGCCGCGCATCGGCACGGTGGTGTCGGCGGCCAAAAACGACTACCCCGGCAGCCTCAACAACCGCAACTACACCATCCTCGGCGACCCCAGTATGCGCTTGGCTTACCCCGAAGAAGACGTGGTAATCGATGCCGTAAACGGCCGCCCCGTGGTGGCTGGCATCCTCGATACCCTGCGGGCGCTCAACAGCGTGAGCCTGCACGGGCAGGTGCGCGTGGGGGGCGTGCTCAACCGCGCCTTCAACGGCACGGCGCAAGTGACGGTGTTCGACAAGCCAACCACCGTGATGACGCTGGGCAACGAGGACAATGGCAACGGCGGCGGCGATGCCCCCACGCCTATTGTGGTGCAGGAAAGCGTGATTTACGGCGGGCAGGCCAGGGTGGACAGGGGCGAATTTACCGTCAATTTCGTCGTGCCCAAAGACATCAATTACAACATCGGCTTGGGCAAGGTGAGCTTGTATGCCGCCGATGTTACCCGGCGGGTGGACGGGCACGGTGCCCAGCCGCTAAATGTGGGCGGGGCCGGCGGGGCCAACACCGTACCGCGCGACACCATCCCGCCCCTGATTGCGCTGTTTATGGACAGCGACACCGGGGCGCAGTCCTTCGCCAACGGCGGCCTCACCGGGCAGAACCCGCTGCTGCTGGCCCACCTTTCCGACGACAGCGGCATCAATACCACTGGGGCCGGCATCGGGCACGAAATTACGGCCGTGCTCGACCGCGACCGCAGCAAGTTGCTGGTGCTCAACGATGCCTTCGTGGGTACGGTGGACGATTTTAAGTCCGGCAAGGTCAATAACCTCTACAAAGAGCTGGCTCCCGGCCCGCACGTCATCACGCTTAAAGCCTGGGACACATTCAACAACTCGGCCGAAAAGGACGTTGAGTTTGTGGTGGCCCATACCGAGGCCCTGGCCCTGGCCCACGTACTGAACTACCCCAACCCGTTTGCTGGCACCACCACGTTTCACTTCGACCACAACCGCGAGGGCGACGACCTCGACGTGCAGGTGCAGGTATTTACCGTCACGGGCAAGCTCGTCAAAACCCTGCGTACCACCGTCGTGGGCAGCGAACCGCACCAAAAAAGCCTCGACTGGAACGGCCGCGACGAATACGACGACCAACTGGCCCGCGGCGTGTACGTGTACCGTGTGAGTGTGCGGACTCAGAACGGCAACTCCACTGCTACCAAGTTCGAGAAACTGGTACTGCTTAATTGATTTTTTTATTGTTGAATTGTTGAATTGCTAAATTGTTGCTCCTGCGGGCTAGAACGGTATCGCGCTCACTGCGCTTTTGCTACTGCGCCTACTGCGGGACAGATACCATAACGGCCGCTCCATAACGGCCAACAATTCAATAATTCAACAATTTAACAATTCAACAATTCAACCAACAATTTAACAATAAAACTTCGATGCGTCTCAATTCTTTTAAAATGCCGGCGCTGCTGGCCGTGTTGCTCAGCGGTGCGGGTGCGGCCCAAGCCCAAACGCCGGGGCAACCCCAGACCATCACCACGGCGGTGCCTATTCTCACGCTTAGCCCCGATGCGCGCGGGTCGTCGTTGGGCGAAGCCGGGGTGGCAACTTCGCCCGATGCCAACGCGGGGTACTACAATGCGGGTAAGCTGGGTTTTGTGCCCTTCAAGTACGCCGCGAGTGCCAATTACTCGCCCTGGCTGCGCAATGTCACCGACGACATGAGCCTGTCGTACCTGTCGGGCTACGGCAAAATCGGGCAGCGCTCGGCCCTGGCGGCTTCGCTCATGTACTTCGATTTGGGAAGCATTGACTACCGAACCGACCGTAATGTGGAACTGGGCAGCTTCAACCCCAAAGAATACGCCCTTACGGTAAGCTACGGGCAGAAGCTATCCGACCACTTTGGGGTGGGCCTCTCCGCCCGCTACGTGCGCTCGAACCTTATAGGAGCTTACGGCAGCAACGATGCCGCCGCTGGCAACGCCCTGGCCGTGGACCTGGGCGCGTACTACGCCAAAGATGCCACCATCGGCACGGGCGTGTACAACCTGGCTTTTGGCGCGTCCATCCAGAACATCGGCAACAAAATTGTGTACCGCAACCCGCTCACGCCGAGTTTTTTGCCCACCAATCTCAAACTGGGCACGGCCATCACCCGCGAGATTGACCAGTACAACAAAATTACCGTCACCTTCGACGCCAACAAGCTGCTCGTGCCCTCTCCCTACTACGAGGACAACAGCGTAGCCAGCGACCCCGTGCAGCAAGCTAAAATAAAGGCCGAAAACGATAAGCGGCAGCAGCAAGGCATCATTTCGGGCATCACCAGTTCCTTCAACGATGCGCCCGGTGGGTTCAAGGAAGAGTTGAAGGAAATCAACCTCTCGACCGGCTTCGAGTACAACTACAACGACCTGCTGCAAGCCCGCGCCGGCTACTTCTATGAAAACCCCGTGAAGGGCGACCGCCAGTACCTGAGCTTTGGTTTGGGCGTTCGGTATCAGGTGTTTGGCATTGATGGCACGTACCTCGTACCCAGCTCCAACAGCAACCAAGCCAACCCGCTGGCCCAAACCATCCGCGTGTCGCTGCATTTCAACCTCGACAAGCTGGCCGATGCCTTCAAGGAAGAAGGGGCCGGCGGCACCAGCGGCGACGCACCCACGGAGTAGGGTTTTCGATGAGTGAATGAGTGGAGGAGTGAATGAGCGAATTGTTGGTGAGGGCAGGTCGGTGATGCCGTGCCGCCTATCAAAAATTCACTCCTTCACTCCTTTACTCATTCATTCCTTTTTTATTCGCACACTCGGTCCGCCCCCAAACCATCACTCATTCACTCACTTACTCATTCACTCATTGACAACCCTCGACCGTACCCTGGCCCCGCCCATTCAGCCCCTGGCCCGTGTCACCTTGCCCGATGCTGCCGTCAGTACGCTGCCCGGTGGGGCGCGGCTGCACGTATTGCACAACGCCGCCCAGCCGGTGGTGCGCCTGCAAGCCGTGTTTCGGGCCGGTAAGCTGGCCGAAACCAAGCCCGGCCTGGCCCTGCTCACGGCGCGGATGCTGCTCGAAGGCACCGCCACGCGCACGGCCCGGCAAATTGCCGACGAAGTAGCCTTTTACGGGGCCTCGCTGGAGTGCGAAGCTGGCCTCGACCGCGCTACGCTCACGCTGTATTGCCTCACGCGGCACTTGCCCACGCTGCTGCCGCTGGTGCAGGACGTGCTGGCCAACCCCGCCTTCCCGGCCGCCGAGCTGGCCCAGCTCAAAACCCGCACCCTGCAAAACGTGCAGGTCGAGCGCCAGAAAACCGCCCACCTCGCCACCGAATGCTTCAACGAAGCGTTGTTCGGGGCCGAAAACCCGTACGGCCGGCCCTTCGACGATGCCGCCTTTGAAGCCCTGACGGCCGACGACGCGCACGCTTTTCACGCCGTGAGCTACCTCGTCAAAGGGGCCGAATTATTCCTGAGCGGCGACGTAGCCGGGCTGGAGCCGGCGGTGGCCGCTGTTTTCAGCCGCTTGCCCGATGCGGGCAATGCCCGCCCGGCCGCGCCAGCGGCAAAAAGTGCGGCCCCTAATGTGCCAGGCACCGTGCTGCGGGTGCCGCTGGCCGGCAGCCTGCAAGCCTCGCTCCGCATCGGCCGGCACTGGCCCGCCCTCGGCAGCCCCGACACGCACCGCCTCAACCTGCTGGTGAAGGTGCTGGGCGGCTACTTCGGCTCGCGCCTGATGCGTAACATCCGCGAAGACAAGGGCTTGACTTACGGCATCTACGCCAGCGTAGCCCCCCGCGAGCGGGGCACTACCCTCGTCATCGGCACCGACGTGAAGGGCGACCAGGCCGATTTTGCCTTGGCCGAAATTCAAAACGAGCTGCGTCGTTTGCAGGAGGAACCCATCCCCGAAGACGAGCTGCATACGGTCAAAAGCTATGTCCTGGGCAAGTTTGCCAATGAGCTTTCCACGGTCTTCGAACAGTCCGACAAGTACAAAACCCTGATAATGTTGGGCCTGCCGGCCGATTATTACACCACTTTCGTGCAACAGATTGAAAGTGCCACGGCTGAAGAATTGCAAGCGCTGGCCCAGGAGTATTTATCACCGGAAAGCTTGCAGGTGGTAATTGCCGGGCCGGAAGGAAAACAGGGCCGGTAGGCCAGTGGTCGGGCGAATTGCCCGAAGGACTTCGTCCGACCACTGGCCGCTGAACGACTCGCGCAAAAACTGTTCTGAGGCAGCAAGCTTGATGAAGTGGCCGGACGAACCCCTTCGGGCGATTGGCTCCGCCGAACTTCGTTTCGCCCGACCACTGGGCCTACGCTTGCACGGCGGGCGGGGTGGCATTGTAGGTGGCAGTAGCGGCCTGACGTTCAGCAGCTTTCTTGCCTTCGTCATCGGTGCCAACGCCCTGGCGTGCGTAGGGGCGGATGATGAGCCGCAGGGCCTGGCCCGAGCTGAAGTAGCTGAAGGCCCAGTCCACGAACGCCACCACGCGGTTGCGGAAGCCAACGAGCGTCAGCAGGTGGATGAACAGCCAGGTGAGCCAGCCCAGAAAGCCGCTGAAATGCACGTTGCCGGGCAAATCGACCACGGCTTTGTTGCGGCTCACGATGGCCATCGAACCCTTGTTGCGGTACTCGAAGGGTTGCGGCAACTCGCCCTTGATGAGGCGTACCAGGTTGCGGGCCAGTAAGTCGGCGTGTTGCTGGGCCACCGGGGCGAGCATGGGCAGGCCCTGGGGCATGGCCTCGGTGACTTGGTTGGCCACGTCGCCGATGGCGAAGACGTTGGTCAGGTTTTCGACCTGGTTCCAGGCGTTTACCGTGACGCGGCGATTGCGGGTGATGGCTGCTTCGGGCAAGCCGGGCAGGGCGGCCCCGTTGACACCGGCGGCCCAGATGAGGTTTTCGGTGGCAAAAAATTCGGTGTCGGAGTAGTGGGCGCGGCCGTCGGCGTAGCTTAAAATCTTGGTGTTGAGGCACACTTTTACGCCCAACTCCTCCATGTAGCGCAGGGCATCCTGCTGCGATTTTACCGACATCGGCCCCAGCAACTCGGCCCCGGCCTCGACCAGATAGACCTGCATCTGTTGCAAATCCAGCTCGGGGTAATCGTTGGGCAGGGCGTGCTTGCGCATCTCGG
>JANYFQ010000622.1 GCA_025362615.1 Hymenobacter sp.
CCCGCTTGTCGTTTGGTCATTTTTGGGCGGTCGTTCGACGATTAGCGGGCGGGCGGCAAAAAAAGCCGCCCGCCCGCACCTGACGGCCGCACCGCCTGGTTGGATAGGCTCTAAGCGAAGCGTCATTCAACATTTCCCCCCATCACCACCGTTTGCACCGGGTTTTCGCCCAGCCAATACGGTATTTCGCTCAGGCTGCCCACGTTGAGCACCAGGATGTCGGCGCGGAAGCCTTCGGCCAGCGTCCCGATTTCGTGGCCCAGGCCCAGGGCGTGGGCGGCGTTGCGGGTGACGGCCGCTACGGCCTCGGCTGGGGCGAGGCCCATTTTGAGGCAGGCCAGCGAGAGGGCCAGCCACAGGTTCTGGCTGGGGCAGGAGCCGGGGTTGAAGTCGGTGCTGACGGCCACGGGCAAGCCCGCGTCGATGAAAGCGCGGCCGGGGGCGTAGGTTTCCTGGCGCAGAAAAAGCGGCACCAGCGGCAGCAGCACGGCCACCGGCGGGCGGCGGCCGGCCGCTGCCGCCGCCGCCACAATGCGCCCGGCGGCGGCCGGCGTGAGGTAGTCGCAGTGGTCGATGCTGGTGGCACCGAGGGCGGCGGCCATTTCGCAGCCGCCGAGGTCGTGGAGCTGCTCGGCGTGGATTTTCAGGCCGAAGCCCATTTTGTGGGCCTGCTCCAGGTAATACTGGCTGTCGGCCAGCGGAAAGGCCCCTTCTTCGCAAAAAATATCCACGAAAGCCGCTTCGCCTTTCAACTCGGCGAGGACATCGCGCAGCAAAAAATCGACGTAGGCGCGGGGGCCGGCGGCCTTGAATTCGGGCGGCACGACGTGCGCTCCCAGGAACGTGGGCACCACCCGGCCCGCCCAGCGGCGGCCCGCTGCGCGGGCCACGCGCACGAGCCGCTGCTCGGTGGCGCGGTCGAGGCCGTAGCCCGACTTGGCCTCGACCGTTGTGACGCCGTAGCGCCCGAAGGCGGCCAGCCGCGCCTCGGCGGCGGCCAGCAGCTCGGCTTCCGAGGCGGCCCGCGTGGCCCGCACCGTGCTCAGGATGCCGCCGCCGCCGGCCAGGATGTCGAGGTAGGTTTCGCCGCGCAGCTTGCGCTCGAACTCGGGGGCGCGGTGGCCGCCAAACACCAGGTGCGTGTGGCACTCCACGAGGCCGGGCATGACGACGCGGCCCGTAGCATCGAGCACCCGCGTGGCCGCCGTCACGAGGGCCGGGTTTAGCGTGTGCATGGGCCCCACGGCCGCAATACAGTCGCCGTGGCAGGCCACGTAGCCGTTTTCGATGCGGTGCCAGGCCGAGGCGGCGGCCCCGGCCAGGGGCGCGGCGGGGTCGGCCCCGGCCAGGGTGAGGACCTGGGCGGCGTTTTGGATGAGCAGCGAGTAGGGGCGGGCGGGGTTGGGCATGGCGGCGGCAAAGGTCGCGCCTGGCGGCCAATGCGGTCGGCCAAAACCGGCCGTGCCCCGTGGTCGAACAAAAACAGCCTTCCACCGGGCGAAAGCGGCACTTGGGCGCCGAAATAAATTGGTGGTTCGGCCAGTTACCTGAAACCCAGTATTAAGTTGTACCTTTGCGGCACGGTCGAATATCTGGCTGTTTATCTGCTTTTAATTATGCGGTTGCGCTTGTTCTTGCTGATTGGGTTGACGATGGCTTCGTTGGGAGCTAGTGCCGATACCACCCCCTACAAAATCACCCTGCACCGCTTTGCTGCGGCCACCGGCCCCGAGGGCACCCGCCTGAGCTGGAAAGTGGCCCGCCACGCCGAAGTAGCCTATCTCATTGTGCAGTACCGGACCAGCGCCGCCGCCGAGTGGCTCCCGCTGACCACCGTGCCCGCCAACGCCGCCCACTACCTGGCCCCAACCGCCGGCGAGTTTCGCCTCGTGACGATGGACCACGGCGGCCTGCCCGCCTTCTCGCGGGTGCTGGCTGTGCGCTAACGGCTGCGGCTGGGCGCTCGGCGGCCCAATCAAATGATTTTATAAAAAGCCCCTGTCGTATTTGATGGAGGCTTTTTCGGTTTGTCGCGTTGCCGCCGGCCGCGAAGGTTTGGGGCGTTGGCTTTTCAGTGTTGGATGTTGGGATAATCCCGTCTCAGCCGCGAAGCGGCGTTATGTTGATAGCAGTTGGTCAATGAGGCGGTTTGAGCCGCGAGGCGGCGGCACTTCCCGCTTCGTTCCAACGCACAGGCAAGCGCCAGGAGGTGTCGCCGCTGCGCGGTTGGGACAAGGTTATTCCCAACACCAAAAACCCAACACCTAAAACCCAACACCAAAAACTCAACACCTAAAACCCAACACCTAAAACCCAACATCTAAAACCCAACACCTAAAACCCAACACCTAAAACCGAACACCCAACACCTAAAACCCCAACCCCCGTCCGGTGCCCGGGTCGGATTGAAGTAAGGCCAATGATTTGGGGCAGTTTCGGGCTTTCGCTACAGGCCGGCCGGCAGCCGCACCAGGCGCAGGTAGTCGGCGAGGCCGGCGGGCTTTTGGAAGACGTGGACGAAGAGCACCGCAGTTTCGCCCCGGCTCTGCCAGGTTTCGGCGTAGTAGCCGCCCACGGCGTAGAGGGTGAGGTCGAAGCCGTCGTCCGGCCGCTCGGCCAGGCGCTGGCCGTGGCGGGCGAGGTGGGCGAGTTGCTGGCGCTGGTGCAGGGCTTTGAACTGAAGGAAGGTCACGGGTGGGTGTTGGGTGTTGGGTTTTAGGTGTTTGGTTTTAGGTGTTGGGTGTTTGGTTTTAGGTGTTGGGTTTTAGGTATTGGGTGTTTGGTTTTAGGTGTTGGGTTTTAGGTGTTGGGTTTTAGGTGTTGGGTTTTAGGTGTTGGGTTTTAGGTGTTGGGTTTTAGGTGTTGGATGATTGGATGTTCAGTGTTGGGTGTTTTAAACAGTCGAAGGCCGAACACCTAAAACCGAACACCTAAAACCGAACACCGAACACCGAACACCTAAAACCTAAAACCTAAAACCTAAAACCGAACACCTAAAACCGAACACCTAAAACCAACCACCAAAAATCCAACCACCAAAAATCCAACCACCAAAAATCCAACACCTTTGGGGCGGGTGCTGCCCCCGAAGATACGGCCCCGCCCTACCTTCGCGCCATGCCCACGCTCCGTTTTCCGCACCCGCTGGTGCTCCTTGTGCTCTTTATTGCCCTGGCCGCCGGTCTGAGCTACGTGCTGCCCGCCGGCCGCTTCCTGCGCCGCCCCGATGCCGCCACCGGCCGCAGCGTGGTGGTGCCCGGCTCGTACCGCCGCCTGCCGCCGGCCCCGGTGTCGGCCCCCGACGCGCTGCTGGCCATCCCCAAAGGCTTGCAGGACGCGGCGGGGGTCATCTTTTTCGTGTTCCTGACCGGCGGGGCCTTCACCGTCATCGACCGCACCGGGGCGCTGGGCCGGGGCGTGGATGCGCTGCTGGCCCGCCTGCGCGGCAAGCGGGCGCAGGGCCTCGTCGTCCCGCTCGTGAGTGTGCTCTTTGCCACGATGGGGGCTTTGGAGAATATGCAGGAGGAAATCATCCCGCTTGTGCCGGTGCTGCTCGTGCTCATGCGCCGCCTGGGCTACCCGGCCCTCACGGCCGCCGCCGTGAGCGTGGGGGCGGCGGCCGTGGGGGCGGCCTTTTCGCCCCTCAACCCGTTTCAGGTCGGCATTGCCCAGCAGCTGGCGCAGCTGCCGCTGCTCTCGGGCGGCGGGTTCCGGCTGGCGTTTCTGCTGCTGGCCGTCGCCGGCTGGACGGCCGGCACCATGCGCTACGCCACCCGCCGCCGCGTACTGCCCGGCAACGCGGCATTTGCCGCCGATGATGCAGGAGTTGGCGTTTCCAACGCAAACATTGGCGTTTCCAACGCAAACATTGGCGTTTCTAACGCAAACATTGACGTTTCCAACGCAAACATTGGCGTTTCCAACGCAAACATTGGCGTTTCCGACGCAAACATTGGCGTTTCTAACGCAAACATTGGCGTTTCCAGCACAAACATTGGCGTTTCCGACGTAGAATCTGATGATTTACACCTAATAAATACCAACTCTACCTCATTGCCCGCCCACCTTGCCACCCGGCAGCTCCTGGTGCTGGGGCTGGTGCTGGCCACGTTCGGGGCGTTCACCTACGGCATTCTGAAGCTCGAATGGGGCTTCGAGCAGATGGGGGCGTTGTTTCTGGTGCTGGGCGTGGCGGCGGGTTTGCTCGGCGGCCTGGGCCCCAACGGCACCGCCGAAGCCTTCGTGGCCGGCTTCCGCGACCTCGCGTTTTCGGCCCTGCTCATCGGCTTTGCGCGGGCCATCTTTGTGGTCCTGGAACAGGGCCACATTGTTGATACCGTGGTGCAGGGCCTGGCCGCGCCCCTGCACGGGCTGCCCGTGGGCCTGGCCGCCGTGGGCATGGTGGGCCTGCACACGGTGCTGCACCTGCCGGTGCCGAGCGTGAGCGGGCAGGCCGTGCTCACGATGCCGCTGCTCGTGCCCTTGTCCGACCTCATCGGCCTCTCGCGGCAGGTCACGGTGCTGGCGTTTCAGTACGGGGCCGGCCTCTGCGAGCTCATCACGCCCACCAACGGGGCGCTCGTGGCCGTGGTGGCGGCCTGCGGCGGGCGCTTCGACGAGTGGCTGCGCCTGGCCTGGCCGCTCTACCTGGGCCTGCTGGCGCTGGGCCTGGCGGCCGTGGGGCTGGGGCTGGTTGTTTTTTAATGGCCCCGGCGCGGGCCGGTGGCCCGCCCGCCCCGCTCGCGGACGGGGGGAGGGCACCGGCCCACCTTCCGCAAAGGCGAGCGGCGGGGCGCTTGTGGCGGGCGCTCAAAAACCAGCCCCAAGCAACCAACCCACCACCGGCGCGTAAAGGGCGGCTCCATCTTACCTCCTTTTCCCATGAACAAAAACCTCCTCCCGCTGCTGGCCGCTGCTGCCTTTGCCTTCGCCAGCTGCAACCAACTCGCCAAGCCCGAAGACAAAGACCAGCCCACCGAGGCCACCCAGGACACCGCCGTGGTGTACCGCGACGGCCGCACCGCCGCCGATGAGGTAGGCACCGCCGCCAACACCGCCGGCAACGCCGTCGGCAGTGCCTTCGCCATCACCCGCGACAAGTTCACCAGCCGCGCTTACCCCGAAATCAAAGAAAAGGGCGTGGCCGTGAGCGGCGACGACGACTACGACGTGTACTCCGTGGACGAGGCCGTGCTCTTCGACACCGACAAGGCCACCATCAAGCCCAGCGCCAAAAACGCCATCGAGCAGATTGTGGGCTCCATCGGCCAGCGCTACGCCGCCAAAGACGTGCGCGTGATGGGCTTCGCCGACTCGCGCGGCGATGCCGCCTACAACGCCAAACTGGCCCAGGAGCGTGCCAACGCCGTGAAAAGCTACCTCGTGACGACCGGCAAAATGGCCGCCGACAAGGTCAGCACCGAGAGCTTCGGCGAGCAGGCCCCCGCCGCCACCAACGCCACGGCCGAGGGGCGCAAAGAAAACCGCCGCGTCGAAATTGCCGTGCGCGTGCGCTAGGCAATTTTCTGGCCTTAGTTGCGCCTCGAATAAAAAGCGGCCTTCTCACATCGAGAAGGCCGCTTTTTCGTGCAATGGAGTGAATGCTGGAGCAATCAAGACCAAACGGGAACGGCCGCCCTGGGGTGAGGCGGCCCACAAACCTGACTTATCTTTGGCTTCGCCTCCCCTCCCACCAACATCTTCATTTTCCCATGAAAAAACTACTGTTTCTCGCCCTGGTTTCCTTCGCCGGCATTTCGGCGGCTCAGGCCCAAACCACCACCTACGAAGACCGTCAGCACAACACCACCAACTACGTGCTGCGCGACGGCACAGTGGAAGACTCCCACCACACCACCATCGGTTACATCAAGAGCGACGGCACGATTGAGGACTCGCACCGCACCACCATCGGCTACATCAAGAGCGACGGCACCGTGGAAGACGCCCACCGCAGCACCCTGGGCCGCTCCAAGGGCAACCGCGAGCAAACGGCAATGGAGTACTTTTTCTTCAAAATGAAGTAGCCCCGGCTCCGCTCTCCTTCCTTGCGGGCAAACGCGGCACCTTGCACCAACTGAAACGGCCGCCCCGGTGTGGGGCGGCCGTTTTTTGTGAAATCAATGCCGACTTTTTATTTTAGGTAGGCCATGAAGTCGTCCACAAAATCTTGGATTACGGCTTGCGTAAAGCCATCAGTGCGCGGTTTGCCTATGGTGTCGTTTAACTCGTCCCAGGTGGGTTTCACTTCTTCCCAGCGCCGCGCTATTTGATTCAGCTTATCATTGCTAATGCTGAAATGCTGCTCGTCAAGTGCCGTAAGTGTGTGCTGTAACACTTCATAATTGTAGGGTGAATTGAACACAATTTCAAATAATTCGAGCAGCTTGCTGCGGCAATTTAGCTTCTCTAGCGCATAGGCCATCGTTCCGTTGTATTGCGCGTTGGCCGGGTTGCTTATGGCTTCCAGCAATGAACCGAGGGCGGGTTGATACCGGGTATCTCTAAAAAGCAAGGCCACCGCGTTGCGGACGTGCGGGTCGTCCTGGCCCAGTAACCCAACTAGAAACCGGCGATTTTTACGTCGGCCGGTTTTGTTGAAACGTCCGCCGAAGCGGAAAAGCCGATGGCAGGCTTGGTTTTGGATTTCCCAATCATCAGAAAACACGGCTGCTTTCGGTCCCTCAATTCGTTGTTTTTTCGTCATAGCTTGAATTTACGCCCACTCCATCTCCGGCACCGCCTGCCCCACCCCCACGGCCTGAAAGGCCTGTTCCAAATCGAGCATCAAATCCTGGGCATCTTCCACGCCGATGCTCAGGCGTATCATTTGGGCGGTGATGCCCATTTCGGCTTGTTCGGGCACTGAGATGTCGGAGTGGGTCATGGTGGCGGGGTGTTCGGCGAGGCTTTCGGTGCCGCCCAGGCTCACGGCGAGCTTGAAGAGCTGCAGGGCGTTGAGGAAGCGGAAGGCTTCGGCTTCGCCGCCGCAGATGTCGAAGGAAATCATGGAGCCGGGCGAGGCGCAGTGGCGGTCGTAGATGTCCTGCTGGGCGGGGCTGTGGGCCAGGTGGCCGAGGTAGTAGGTGCGGGCCACGAGCGGGTGGGCCAGCAGCCAGTCGGCGATGGTGCGGGCCGAGGCAGCGGCGCGTTCCATGCGCAGCTTGAGGGTTTCGAGCGAGCGCATGAGCATCCAGCCGGTGTTGGGGTCGCACATGGTGCCGGTGAAGGTGCGCATGGCTTTTATCTCCTTCATAATGGCGGCGCTGCCCAGGGCGGCCCCGGCGATGAGGTCGGAGTGGCCGCCGAGGAACTTGGTGGCCGAGTAGATGACCACATCGGCCCCGTGGCGGAGCGGGTGCTGGAAAACGGGGCCGAGGAAGGTGTTGTCCACGACGAGGCGCACGGGTTTGTCGGGCGTGGCGTGGGCGCGGGCCAGGGCGGCGCAGGCTTCGAGGTCCACCAAATGGTTGGTGGGGTTGGCGGGGGTTTCGACAAAGATGAGGGCCAGGCGGCCGGGGGCGAGGTCGGCCACGAGGTCGGCCATTTCGGCGGGCGTGGCGGCGGGCCGGAAGCCCACGGCGCGGATGCCGAACTTGGGCAGGATGTTTTTGAGGAAGAAATCGGTACCGCCGTACACGGGTTCGGAGTGCAGCACGACGTCGCCGGGCTGTAGCAGGGCCAGCAGCGTGGTGCTGATGGCGGCCATGCCGGAGGCGAAGCTGGCGGCTTCTTCGGCCCCGTCCCAGAGGCAAAGGCGGCGCTCCAGAATTTCGAGGCTGGGGTTGTTGAGGCGCGAGTAGATGAGGCCCATTTCCTCGCCGGGGTCGGCCGAGCGCAGGCCGTAGGCCAGCTCAAAGAAGGCTTTTCCCTCCTCGGCGTTCTTGAAAACGAAGGTCGAAGTTTGGAAGATGGGGCACTTAATGGCACCCTCGCTCCAGGCCGGGGTGTAGCCGTAGCTCATCATCAGGCTTTCGGGGCGCAGGGCGTGGCCGTTAATCGCGGCGGGGTTGTGGTCGGGGTTTTTCATGGGGTGGGGTTGGGTGGGAGGGGGGCGTGTGGGCACGAAGGTAAGATGTTGTTTCGGGAGGCCAACGCTTTGCCCAGCCGTACCGACTTTTGTGGTCGCAGCACCTCCCCCTTTTTATACGCTCCTTGCCCGTGCCAAAAATCCCCGCCGTTCCGCAAAAAATACTGGCCCGCCAGCACGAAATCGTGGCCGATTACCGCCGCGCCGTGGACGCGCACCTGGCCGACGTAGTGGCCGGCCGCGCCACCGAAATGCTCGAAATTCGTGATTTTGCCGCCCAGCTCTGCATCCACCCCACGCACCTGAGCAACGTGCTGCGGCACGCCACCGGCCACCCGCCGTGCCATTACTTCGAGGCCCGGATTCTGGCCGTCGCCCAGCACTTGCTGACTAACACTACCCGCCCGGCCGCCGCCATCGCCGCCAACCTCACCTACGACCCGTCCAACTTCGGCAAGTTTTTCAAGCACTTCACTGGCCTCACCCCCAAACAGTACCGCGAGCAGGTGTGGGCCGAGCGCCGCGCCGCCGCGCCGGAAATACCGGAAACTCTCACCATTTAAAGTGCGCTACTCACCACGAATCCGCCCCCGGCGGGCCAGACCTTTGCGCCGTCGAATTGACACCCCGATTTTCCTTACCGCTTCCCTCAAATGAACACCCCCGAAATGAATACCCCCAAAATTGCCCTCGTCACCGGCGGCAGCCGCGGCCTGGGCCGCGACATGGCCCTGAACCTGGCCGCCAAAGGCTTCGACGTGTTGCTTACCTACCGCAGCCAGGCCGCCGAAGCCGCCGCCGTGGTGGCCGAAGTCCAGGCCCACGGCCGCCGCGCCGCCGCCTTGCCCCTCGACGTGGCCCAGGCTGGCACGTTTGCCGCGTTTTTTGCCCAGGTTGCCACCACGTTGCGCGACACCTTCGGAGCCGAACGCTTCGATTGCCTCGTCAACAACGCCGGGGTCGGGGTGTACGGCACCTTCGCCGCCACCACCGAGGCGCAGTTCGACGAGTTGGTGAACGTGCATTTCAAAGGCCCGTTCTTCCTCACCCAACTGGCCCTGCCGCTGCTCGCCGACGGGGGCCGCATCGTCAATATCTCCTCGGGCCTGGCGCGGTTTTCCTACGTTGGCTACGCCGCCTACGCCTCAATGAAGGGGGCCATGGACGTGCTGACCCGCTACCAGGCCGTGGAACTGGGCACCCGCCGCATCACCGTGAACTCGGTAGCGCCGGGGGCCGTGGCCACCGACTTCGGCGGCGGCACCGTGCGCGACAACCCCGACGTAAACGCCCACCTCGCCGGCCTCACGCCCCTGGGCCGGGTGGGCTTGCCCGACAACGACATCGGCCCCGTCGTGGCCTTTCTCTGCTCCGACGAAGGCCGCTGGGTAAACGGCCAGCGCCTGGAAGTGTCCGGCGGCATCCACGCCTGATTTCGCTTTGTTTCCGCCTCCTCAAAACGCCCCGGCTGCCCGTCAGCCGGGGCGTTTTGGTTGCCCGGCGGGCAGGCGTTGCGGCTGCGCGTAAAAGCTCACAGGAAACAGGAAACAGGAAACCACCCTCACCGCGCCCCGAAAATGGCGCTGCCCACGCGCACCAACGTGCTGCCTTCGGCCAGGGCCAGGGCGTAGTCGCCGCTCATGCCCATCGAGAGTTCGCGGAAGCCCGCGTCATCGGCAAAGTAGGTGGCTTTGAGGTGCTCGAAGTGGCCGCGAAGGGTCGCAAATTCGGCCCGCACCTGGGCCGCATCGTCGGTGAAGGTGGCAATGCCCATCACGCCGGTCAGGCGGACGTGGCGCAGCGCCCGGAACGCGGCCGAGGCGAGGATTTCGTCGGCTTCGGCGCGGCTGAGGCCGGTTTTGGCTGCCTCCTGCGCAATGTGGAATTGCAGCAGCCCCAGGATGACGCGCCCGTGGCGGGCGGCCTGCCGGTCAAGCTCTTGTAGTAGGCGCAGGCTGTCGATGCTCTGCACGGTATGCACAAAACCGGCGATGTACCTGGCCTTGTTGGTTTGCAGGTGCCCGATGAGGTGCCACTCCACGTCGGGTGGCAGTTGGGGGTGCTTTTCGGCCATTTCCTGGGCGCGGTTCTCGCCAAAAATTCGGCTGCCGGCCGCGTAGACTTCCTGTAGCTTATCAACGGCGTGCGTTTTGGTCACGACGACGAGCCGGGCGGCGGTGCCGGCGAGTTCGGTGTTGAAGAAATCAATTTGCGAGGCGATGGACATTGGTTTTTTAATTATGAATTATGAATTATGAGTTATGAATTTTATCCCAAAGAGTTGGGGAAGTTGTAGAAGTTGGTTGTGAGGCGCTAGCGAATTCATAATTCATAATTCATAATTAATCCTCCAACGGATTGCTCAGAAAAGTGCTTTTCAGCCCCAGCCAAAGCAGCCACAAGGCGGCGCTCAGCAACAGGTAGGGGCGGTAAAAGTCCTGGGTGTTGCGGTAGCGGAGCTGCTTGATTTCGGATTTTTCGAGGGCGTTGATTTGGCCGAACACCGTTTGGAGGGCCGTGGTGTCGGTGGCGCGGAAAAAGCGGCCGTCGGCGGCTTGGGCGAGCTGGCGCATGGTGGTTTCGTCGAGGCGGGTTTGGACGAAGCGCGGCCGGCCGGTGGCCGAGTCCTGGCCGAAGGGCACGAGGCCGTCCTGCCCCAGCCCGATGGTGTAGAGGCGGATGCCGTAGGCGTGGGCCAGTTGGGCGGCCAGCAGCGGGTCGAGGGCGCCGGCGGTGTTTTCGCCATCCGAGAGCAGCACCACTACCCGCGAGGCGGCCTGCGAGGCCCGCAGGCGGTTGATGCACACGCCCAGGGCCGTGCCGATGGCCGTGCCGTCGTTGGCAATCTGGCCCAGGCGGAGGCCAGCGAGTTCCTCGCGTAGCAGGTCGTAGTCGGTGGTGAGGGGGGCCAGGGCGTAAGCATCGCCGGCGAAGGCCACCAGGCCGAGGCGGTCGCCGGTGCGGGTGGCCAGGAAGCGGGCGGCCACGCGCTTGGCGGCTTCGAGGCGGTTGGGCTGGAGGTCGCCGATGCCCATCGAGCCCGACACGTCGAGGGCCAGCACCAGGTCGATGCCCCGCCCGGTTTGCTCGGTGCGCTCGCTCGTGCGCTGGGGGCGGGCCAGGGCCACAAGCGCCCAGGCCAGGCTGAGGCCCAGCACCGCATCGGGCACGAAGCGCAGCAGGGCGGCCCAGTCGCGCCGCGTGGTGCCCGGCCCGAAGGCCACCACGAGCCGCGCCCGCCGCCGGGCCAGCAGCCGCCGCAGCCCAAAGAGCAGCGGCAGCAGCGGCAGCAACCCCAGCAGCCAGGGGTGCTGCCACTGGTAGCCGGCCAGGGTGGCGTAGCGGAAGTAGTCGAGCATTGGGTTTAGCTAGGAGTTGAGAGTTAAGAGTTAGGCGGTGTTGGGGCGGTTGGCGCGGGGCTGCGCCCCGTGACCAAGTGCGGCGGGTTTTCAACCCGTACCCCAGGCCGAAATCGTT
>JANYFQ010000675.1 GCA_025362615.1 Hymenobacter sp.
CCTGGCCAACCTGACGGGCACCGACGTGCGCGGGGTACAAACTGCCCCGTTGTTCAACGTAGCCCGGCGGGTGTACGGGGCGCAGTTCGGCCTCGTCAATGTGGTCCGGCGGGTGCGTGGGGTGCAGTTTGGCATCTTCAACTTCGCCGATTCGGTGGTGGGCGTGCCCATCGGCTTTGTCAACATCGTGCGCCGGGGCGGCTACCGGCGCGGCGAAATCTGGGCCAGCGAAAGCCTGCCGCTCAACGCTGTTTTCAAGTTGGGCGTGCCGCGCTTCTACACCATTTTTGGGGCGGCGGCCGAACCCTTCGGCAACCGCGTGGCTTGGGCGGCGGGCTTCGGGGTGGGCACCGCCGGGCGGCCCCACGGCCGCTTCACCCTCAGCCTCGACCTGCTGCAATGGACCCTGGCCGGCAGCACCACCGACCCCGACGCGGCCCAGGTGGACAGCCGCCTGCTCACCCAGCTTCGGCCCGCCTTGGCCTGGCAGCTAGAGGCCAACGGCCGCCTGCAACTCGTTGTCGCGCCCACCTTCAACCTGGCCGTCGCCTGGCAAAACGACGGCCAGCCCAACTGGGACTTCGGCTCTAACCAGTGGCTTTGGATTGAAACGGCTGGGTCGCAGTCGCAAACCCGTCTTTGGCCGGGCTTGCAGGTAGGGCTGCGGTTTTGAGAGAAGGATTATCAGACTTTCACTTACTTGTTCCAGACAAGCCACAACCGCCTCAATCGGGCAGCGACCAGCAATAGGCAGCGGCCCCGCTTACCGCCTTACGCCGACCTTTGCCGAAACCATCGGCCCCCCGCCCGCTGTTACCTCGGCTATGCCCAAAAAAGACGCTTTGACCCAGGCCGCCCCGGCCGACAATGCCATCGACCACCTCGACCCGCGCCAGTTCATCCTCATCAAGAACGCCCGCGTCCACAACCTCAAAAACCTGAGCGTAGCCCTGCCGCGCAACCAGTTCATCGTCGTCACGGGCCTCAGCGGCTCCGGCAAGTCGAGCCTGGCTTTTGATACGCTGTACGCTGAGGGCCAGCGGATGTACGTGGAAAGTTTGAGCAGCTACGCCCGGCAGTTTCTGGGCCGCATGGACAAGCCCGACGTGGATTATATCCGGGGCATTTCGCCGGCCATCGCCATCGAGCAGAAGGTGAGCGTGAAGAACAACCGCTCCACCGTCGGCACCAGCACCGAGATTTACGACTACCTTAAGCTGCTGTTTGCGCGGGTCGGGCGCACGTACTCGCCCGTCAGCGGCGAGCAGGTGCGGAAGGATTCGGTGGCCGACGTCGTGGATTTCCTCAACGCCCAGCCCGAAGGCACCAAGGCCATGCTGCTGGCCCCCCTGCACCGCCCCGACCCCCAGCGCCCCCTGCAAAAGGAGTTGGAGCTGCTGCTGCAAAAAGGCTACAGCCGCGTGGTCATCAACGGCGAAACCGCCCAAATTGAAGACCTGGTGGGGGAGGGCCAGCCCGCCATCACCGGCGAAGTCTTCATCCTGATAGACCGCGCCGTGCTGCGCCCCGACGACGAAGACCTGCTCTTCCGCCTCGCCGATTCGGTGCAAACGGCTTTCTTCGAGGGCCACGGGGTGGCGGTGGTCAGACTGGATTTTGTTTCTGGTTTCTCGTTTCTTGTTTCTGGTTCTGAGCAAGCACCGGCGGCAACCGTGGCCGAGGAAACGAAGGAAACGAAACCCGTCAAAAACAAGAAACAAGAAATAAGAAACAAGAAACAAGAAACCCCCGCCGAGCAACAAGCAACAAGCAACAAGAAACCAGAAACCAAAACCTTCTCCGACAAATTCGAACTCGACGGCCTCACGTTCGAGGAGCCGTCGGCCAATTTCTTCTCCTTCAACAACCCCTACGGCGCTTGCCGCACCTGCGAAGGCTTCGGCTCGGTGCTGGGCATTGACGAAGATTTGGTGGTGCCCGACAAGAGCCTGACCATTTTTGAGGGAGCCATTGCGCCCTGGCGCACCGAGAAGCAGGGCGAGTGGCTCAAGCCGCTGCTCAAAAACGGCATCAAGTTCGACTTCCCCATCCACCGCCCCTACCACGACCTGAGCGAGGCCGAGCGCCGTTTGTTGTGGACTGGCAACAAGCACTTTGAGGGCCTGGACGCGTACTTCCGCTGGGTGGCCGAGCAGAGCCACAAAATTCAGTACCGGGTGCTGCAAAGCCGCTACCGGGGCCGCACCGTGTGCCCCGACTGCCGGGGCACGCGCCTGCGGAAGGATGCCCAATACGTTCGCATTGACGGCAGCAGCATCGCCGATGTTGTGCTGCTGCCCATCACCGAAGCGCTGGGTTTCTTTCAAACCCTGGCCCTCTCCGAGCACGACCAGAAGGTAGCCAGTCGCTTGCTCACCGAAATAGCCAACCGCCTGGGCTACCTGCACCGGGTGGGGCTGGGCTACCTCACCCTCAACCGCTTGAGCAATACGTTGAGCGGCGGCGAGAGCCAGCGGATTTCGCTGGCCACGTCGCTGGGGTCGGCGCTCGTGGGGTCGATGTACGTGTTGGACGAGCCGTCAATCGGGCTGCACCCGAAGGATGCCGAGCAGCTTATCGGGGTGTTGCGCTCGTTGCAGCAACTGGGCAACACCGTGGTGGTGGTGGAGCACGAGGAGAAGATGATGCAGGCCGCCGACCAGGTGATTGACATCGGCCCCGAAGCCGGCGTGGGCGGCGGCAACCTCATGTTTCAGGGCACTTTTGCCGAACTTGAAAAGGACCGCACGACCTACACCGGCCGCTACCTCAGCGGCGATTTGGCGGTAGCCGTGCCCCGCGTACGCCGCCCCTGGCGCAACGCCCTGGAGCTGACCGGCGCCCGCGAAAACAACCTCAAGAACGTGAGCGTCAAGCTGCCGCTGGGCGTGATGACGGTCGTCACGGGCGTGTCGGGCTCGGGCAAGTCCACGCTCATCAAACGCATCCTGGCCCCGGCCCTGATGAAGATGCTGGGCGGCGGCGCGGGCGAAAGCACCGGCAAGTTCGACAAGCTCAACGGCGTGCAGGGCCAGGTGTCGCACGTCGAGTTTGTGGACCAGAACCCCATCGGCAAGTCGTCGCGCTCGAACCCGGTGACTTATGTGAAGGCTTACGATGCCATCCGCACCCTTTTCGCCGACCAGCCGCTGGGCAAGGCGCGGGGCCTCAAGCCGTCGCACTTCAGCTTCAACGTGCCCGGCGGGCGCTGCGAGGTGTGCCAGGGCGAGGGCCAGGTGAAAATCGAAATGCAGTTCATGGCCGACATTTATTTGACCTGCGAAAGCTGCGAAGGCCGCAAGTTCAAGCAGGACGTGCTGGACGTGAAGTTTCAAGAACACGACATTGCCCAGGTGCTCGACCTGACGGTGGCCGAGGCCGTGGCCTTCTTCAAAACCCAGCCCAAGGTGGCCGAGCGCCTGCAACCGCTGCTCGACGTGGGCCTGGGCTACATCCGCCTGGGGCAGTCGGCCAACACGCTGAGCGGTGGCGAGGCCCAGCGCGTGAAGCTGGCCTCGTTCCTCACCAAGGGGGCCACGCTGCACCAGAACAAAATCCTCTTCATCTTCGACGAGCCCAGCACCGGCCTGCACTTCCACGACATCAGCAAGCTGCTCACGGCCCTCAACGCGCTGGTCGAGCAGGGCAACTCCGTCCTCATCATCGAGCACAACGTGGACATCATCAAGTGCGCCGACTGGCTCATCGACCTAGGCCCGGAAGGCGGGCTGAACGGCGGGCACCTGCTGTTCGAGGGCACCCCCGAAAACTTCGTCAAGCTGAAAGACACGAACCACACGGCCCGGTTTTTAGCCGAAAAAATCAGCGGTTGATGTATCTTTTTGGGGGGTTCAACGATTAAGGCACCATAGAAACCAGTTCAAGGCTTTATTTCGTAAGCAATAAGCCTGCTTGGCGCGGCTTACTCACTGCTGTTACGCGGGC
>JANYFQ010000148.1 GCA_025362615.1 Hymenobacter sp.
GTGGGGGGCGCGCTTGCCGCGCCGAAAGGCATCGATGGCCAGGTTGTGGCCAATGCGGCAGAGCCAGGGGCCAAACTTGTTTTCGTCGTTGTAGCGCCCGCCTTTCAGCACGTGAATGGCCTTGATAAAGGCATCTTGCAGCAGGTCTTCGGCCACATCCTCGTCGCGCACGATGAGGAGGATGGTGGTGAAGACCCGGCTCCGGTGCCGCTCGAGGAGCAGCCCGAAGGCAGATTCCTGGCCGGCCAGGTAAAGCGAAATGAGCGTGGAGTCGCTGGGCTGCATCGGTTCCATGAAGGACTACGGGTTAGGAGAACGTAGAGCTTGGGCCGATAGTATGCAGGTCAGAAATAAAGATTGCGACGGGCCGGGGTGCGGGGCAGCCGCCGGAAGTTTTGCCAAATGTAGAGCGCCGGCTGGCATCCGTGCAAGCGCCGGATGAAAAAAAGCTGAATTATTTTTGAAAAGGGTGCAGCTTTTCTCTAAAAACGGTGTGCAAACGGGCCGGAAGGCTCTTTTTCATCGAACGATGCCGGCCGTATTTTTAGATGCCCGCAGCGCTGCCAAATCTAAAATCCACTTCAGGAGCTTATTCAAACAGGCGGTGCGGGCGGGCGGCTTTTCGCCGCCCGCTTGTCGTCGGGGTTTCTGGGGCTGACATCCAACGATTAGCGGGCGGCTACAACAGCCGCCCGCCCGCCCCGTCTCTGGGCTTAATCGACTTGCTAAACAGCTATCAGCCAATCTACCGGGCCAGCCAGGCGTAGGCCGGGGCTTCGTCGATGAAGGTGGCGAACTCGTGGGTGGCGGGCTGCGAGGGGCGGTCGAGGGGCGGCTCGCGTTGCGCCCGCAGCGGCGAGAGCAAAAAGGCCACGCGCACGGGCTGTGCGAAGCGGCCCACGAGGCGCGGAAAAAAGTCGTCCGTCATCCACTCGCTCACTTCGGGGCCAATGAGTTCGTTGCGGCGGCGCAGGTCGAGGAGCCAGCGCCCGCAGCCGCAGGCATCGGCGGCGGCCAGGATGGCGAGGTAGCCGTGGCGCAGCTCTTCGGCCGATATTTCGCGTTGCCAGCGGGCCAGCAGGGCGGGCAAATCGGGGCGGTGGGCAATGGTGAGGCCGTAGTCGTCGGGCATAGATTTTATTGTTGAATTGCTGAATTGTTAAACTGCTGAATTATTGGTCGTTTTGGGGGCCGGCGGGGGTGAGCATTCCGCAACGGCATTGCTGAGTTGTCGGTCGTTTTGGGAGTTGGCAGGAGCGGGCATTTCGAAACAAGGTTGCCAAATTTATCGGTCGTTTCGGGAACTTGCGAACCGGACACCCTGAAACGATGCAGCCTCTACTGCGTTTCACCGTTGCCCCCGCCGTAAAACCTGCCCGAAAACGACCAACAATTCAGCAATTCAATAAGTCAACAATTAAAAATGCCCCACGACCCCTACGCCGCGCTGCGGCTGCCCGAATTTCGCCGTTTGCTCTCGGCCCGCGTGTGCCTCACGGTGGCCACCCAAATTCAGGGCGTGGTGGTGGGCTGGCAACTATTCAAGCTCACCGGCGACCCGCTGGCGCTGGGGCTGATTGGGTTGGCCGAGGCGGTGCCCAGCATCGGGGTGTCGCTTTATGCGGGCCACGTCGCCGATTCGGTGCCGCGCAAAAAGATACTGGTGCCGGCCGTGGCGGTGCTGTTTTTGTGCGCCCTCACGCTGCTCTGGCTCTCGCACCCGGTGGCGGGGCGGGCGCTGCCGCAAGGCGGGCTGCCGCTGGGCGGCCTGCACGGGGTGCAGGTGTGGCCGCTCTACGTGGTGCTGTTTATTAGCGGCATAGCGCGGGGTTTTTTGGGGCCGGCGCTGTTTTCATTCATGCCGCAGCTGCTGCCCGACCGCACAGCGCTGGCCAACGCCATCAGCTGGAACTCGACGAGTTGGCAGGTTTCGACGGTGGCGGGGGCCGCGCTGGGCGGGGCGCTGCTGGCCGGGGGCATGGCCACGCCGCTGGGCCTGGATGTGGCCTACGGCGTCGATACCGCGCTGGAGGGGGCAGCGTTGCTGCTTTTCGTCAGCATTGCGGGCCGGGCGCTGCCGCCCACCACGGGCGAGAAGTTGGGCCTGGGCGAGAGCATTCTGAGCGGGGCCAAATTCATTTTCAGCAACCAGTTGGTGCTGGCGGCGCTGTCGCTGGATTTGTTCGCCGTGCTCTTCGGCGGCGCGGTGGCGCTGCTGCCAGTGTTTGCGTCGAAGAATTTTCTGGACGTAGGCCCCACCGGGCTGGGCCTGATGCGAGCCGCCCCGGCCGTGGGCACCGCCCTGATGGCGGTCTGGATTACGTTTTCGCCGTTGCGCAAGCGGGCGGGGCGCAAGCTGCTGTGGGCGGTGGCGGGCTTCGGCCTGGCCACCATCGGCTTCGCGCTCTCGCAGAATTTCTACCTCTCGCTCTTCCTGCTTTTCCTCACAGGCGTGTTCGACTCCGTGTCGGTTATCGTGCGCTCCAACCTCATCCACACCTACACGCCGGAGTACATGAAGGGCCGCGTGTCGGCTGTCAATAACATCTTCATCGGCAGCTCGAACGAAATCGGGGCTTTCGAGAGCGGGGCCGCCGCCCGACTCCTGGGCACGGTGCCGAGCGTGGTATTCGGCGGGCTGATGACGCTGGGCGTGGTGGCCGTCACGGCCTGGAAGGCCGACAAGCTGCGCAACCTGGAGCTGGGCGCTGGCAAGCAGTAACAGCCAAAGCCGCTGGGCCGCTTACCGTCGCCGGTACCGCACGGATTTTCCACCTCACCACACGGCTGCTCCTGAAAAGGTGAAGCCCCGGCTGTTGGCACAACCAGGGCTTCGAAGAAGAAGGTGGATAAGCACACCTAATTCTCGGTCCAATGAGAAGAAATCGTGCGGCGAAAGTCCGTACTTTGGAAACCCATACCACCAGCGGCCCCCAGAGGTTTCTGGTGGTGGGCTGATGCTGGAAACGGTGAAGGCGGCGCTGGCCGCCGCCGCCCGCCACTGGCTGATGTGAGGGTTGGCAAGGGGCGGGGCCGCAAGGTGCTATCCCTTGTTTTTTTGGGCAAGAGCGGTTGCGTTATGGCTTGAAATATTGTATTTTAGGTGTTGGGTGTTCGGTGTTGGGTGTTCAAAGAATCTGTTTAGCAAGTCGGCTGGCGCGCGTTTTTAACGCGCTGCCCAGTGGCTTCGCGTCTCTGACGCGCGGTTAGGCTCGCGCAAAGGCCTGCTTCACTCGTTCAATCCGCGCGTCGGAGACGCGAAGCCAGTGGGCAGCGCGTTAAAAACGCGCGCCAGCGCCGGGGTTTTGATTTTCCAAACAGCTTCAAAATCAATTTTCCTAACATCAAAAACCCAACACCAAAACCCAACCTCAATCCCCAACACTGGTACTTTTGCCCCGTGCAAACCGATGTTGCCCTCACCGCCCGCCTCAACGCGTTGCGCTTCGGCGACGAAGCGGGGTGGATGGAACTGCTTTTTCGGGAATACTACGAAGTGCTGGGACAGGTAATCTACCGCGTTGTGCCCGACCGGGCGGCCGTTGAAGACCTGTTGCAGGACGTGCTGCTGCGCGTCTGGCAGGGCCGTGCCGACCTGCCCGTGCCCGTGCTCTCGTACCGCGCCTACCTGGGGCAGGCCGCCCACCACGCCGCCCTGCGCCACCACGAGCGGGGCCGCCGCCAGGTGGCCTGGGACGCAGCCCCGCCCGCCGCCACGGCCCGCCCCTCGGCCCCCGACCTGGCCTTGGCCGACCTCCACCACCAGGAAACCCAGACCGCCGTGGCCCTGGCCCTGAACCAGTTGCCTACCGAATGCCGCCGGGTGTTCGAGCTGAGTCGGTTTCAGGAACTGAGCTACGCCGAGATTGCCGGGCAGCTCAATATTTCCGTCAAGACGGTGGAGGGGCAGATGGGCAAGGCACTGCGGGTGATGCGGAAGCAATTGGCGGGCACGCTGCGCGACTTGTACTTGCTGGTGCTGTAGCGCGGGGTTGAAACCCGCGCGTTGGGTGCGTCACCATCGTTCCGGCGTCCCGACGCGCGGGTTGAAAACCCGCGCTACCTGTCGCGCCAAAAAAATAATTTGCGCCCGCGTAAGGGTAGCGGCGGCGGCGGGTGTCTGGAAGGCAAACACACTTGCTTTTCATGCAGAAACCCTTTTTTTGGTTGGCCGCGCTGCTGCTGGCCGCCCCGGCGGCTTTGGCCCAAACCGCCCCGCTGCCGCCCCGCCCAACCCGCTCGGCGGCCAACGCCAGCGTCACCGTGAGCGGGTATTTGAAGGACGCGGCCACGGGCGAGGCCCTGATTGGGGCCACGGTTTTCGTGAAGACGCTGGGCCTGGGGGCCACGGCCAACGAGTACGGCTTCTACTCGCTGAGCCTGCCGCGGGGCACCTACACGTTCACCTTCAGCTACGTGGGCTTCGCGGCCCACGAAGAAACCCTGGCCCTCGACGGCTCGCGGACGCTGGCCGTGCGCCTGCAAGCCCAGGGTGTGCAAACCGACGAGGTAATCGTGACCGGCCGCGCGCCCGACCAGAACGTGCGGAGCACCGAAACCGGGGTGGCGCGGCTCGATTCGCGCACCATCAAGCTCGTGCCGGCGCTGCTCGGCGAGGCCGATGTGGTGCGGGCCATCCAATTGCTGCCCGGCGTGAGTACGGTGGGGGAGGGCGCGACGGGCTTCAACGTGCGCGGCGGCGGTATCGACCAGAACCTGATTTTGCTGGACGAAGCGCCGGTTTACAATTCGTCGCACCTGTTCGGGCTGTTTTCGGTGTTCAACCCCGACGCGGTGAAGGACGTGAAGCTGGTGAAGGGCGGCATTCCGGCGGCCTACGGCGGGCGGCTCTCGTCGTTGCTCGACATTCGGATGAAGGACGGCAACTCGCAGCGCCTGGGCCTGACGGGCGGCATTGGGCTGATAAGCAGCCGCCTGGCCGTCGAAGCGCCCATTGTAAAGGACAAAGGCTCGTTCATTGTGGCGGCGCGGCGCTCCTACGCCGACGTTTTTCTCAAGCTCATTCCGGCCCAGAAAGACAACCAGGCCTACTTCTACGACCTCAGCCTGAAGGCCAACTACACCCTCGGCGAGCGCGACCGGGTGTACGTGTCGGGCTATTTTGGGCGCGACGTGTTCAAGTTCGGCAAGCTGTTTCAGAACAACTGGGGCAACGCCACGGGCACCGTGCGCTGGAACCACGTATTCGGCCCGCGCCTGTTTCTCAACGCCACGGCGCTGGCCAGCCAGTACGATTATTCGCTGGGCGTACCCGAGGGCAGCCAGGGTTTTGAGTGGAACTCCAACATCCGCGACTACTCGCTGAAAGGTGATTTCGAGTACTTTCGAACCCCGCAGAGTACGCTGCACTTTGGCGGCAGCGCCACGTACTACACCTTTCAGCCCGGCCACGTAAAGCCGACGGAGGCCACGTCCATCTTTCGCGAATTGCGGCTTCAGCAGCAACGCGGCACCGAACTGGCGGCGTACCTCGACGAGGAGCGCAGCTTCGGGCCGGGCCTAGCCGTGCAGTATGGCCTGCGGGTTTCGATGTTCGACAACCGCAGCACCGGCACGTTTTACGACTACGCCGGCGAGCGCGGCCGGCAGCTCACGCCCGTGGGCGCGGCCACTTTCGCGGGCGGCGAGCCCGTGGCCAGCTACGCCAACCTGGAGCCGCGCCTCTCGGCCCGCTACGCCCTGACCGAGAATAGCTCGCTGAAAGCCAGCTACAACCGCATGGTGCAGAACCTCCACCTCATCAGCAACACCACGGCCGCCACGCCCCTCGACGTGTGGCTGCCCAGCACCCGCAACATCAAGCCCGAACGCGCCGACCAAATCAGCCTCGGTTACTTCCGCAACCTTAAAAACAACGCCTACGAAACCAGCGTCGAGGTGTTTGGCAAGCGCCTGAGCAACCAGATTGACTACATCAACGGGGCCAACACGCTGCTCAACCAAAACCTGGAAGCCGACCTGCTCTACGGTCAGGTAAGAGCTTACGGAGTAGAGGTTTACGCGAAAAAGAACGCGGACCGCGTTACAGGCTGGCTCAGCTACACCCTCAGCCGCTCCGAGCGTCGGATTGACGGCCTCAACAACAACGCCTGGTACGCCAACAAGTACGACAAAACGCACTACCTCTCGGCCGTGGGCATCTACAACCACTCGGCGCGGCTCACGTTTTCGGCCACATTCAACTACAGCACCGGCGTTTCGACCACCGTGCCCGACGCCCGCTTCGTCTATCAGGGCCTGGTGGTGCCCAACGTGACGGGCGACGTGCGCAACAACTACCGCGTGCCCGCCTACCACCGCCTCGACCTGGCCGCCACCCTCAAAAACAAGCCCCGCGAAGGCCGCCGCTGGGACGGCTCCTGGACGTTTTCGATTTACAACGTCTATGCCCGCCGCAACGCCTACAGCCTGTTTTTCCGGCAAAACGCCGACGCTCCCGCCCAAACCGAAGCCGTACGCCTGAGCATTTTCGGTACGCTGCTGCCCAGCGCGACGTATAATTTTTCGTTTTAATTGTTCAATTGCTTGATTGTTAAATTGCTTAATTGTTTTGGGAATTCTCGACAAGAAATCAGCAACCAGCAACAAGAAATCAGTAACAAAAACCCCCACCCATGAACCGAATAACCACCGCCGTACTCCTGCTGCTGGCCACCGGCGGCCTCAGCTCCTGCCTTGATGTGGTGCAGCTCGACCTGCCCCAGGGCCAGCCCCTGCTCGTGGTCGAAGGCCAGATTACCGACCAGCCCACGCCGCCCATCGTGCTGCTTTCCAGCACCCAGGCTTATTTTGACGGGGCCACGCCGCCGCCCGTGCGCGGGGCCACGCTTACGCTGCGCGACGAGCTGGGCGGCACCGACGCGCTCCGCGAAACCGCCCCTGGTCGCTACGTGGGCAGCGGGGCGCTACGGGGCCGCATCGGCGGGCATTACACCCTCACCGTCGTGGCCGACGGCCAAACCTACCGCGCCGAAACCGACCTCCGCCGCACCCCGCCCATCGACAGCCTGCAAGTGAAGCTCAAAACCGGCGACCCCGTTTTTGATGACGGCTACTACGTGTTCTACAACGGTCCCGAGCCGGCCGGCGTCGGCGATTATTACCGCTTTAAAGTCTTTAAAAACGGCGCGTTGCTCAACCAACCCGAAGACCTCATCGTCCGCTCCGACGAGCTGGTGGACGGCCGCTACATCGGCGATGTGGAGCTCAACAACAAGCCCTTTGTGCGCGGCGACCAGCTGCGGGTCGAGCTCAACTCCATCCCCGCCGACTACTTCTATTTCCTCAACGAAGTCACGACCCAAATCAACAACCAAGGCCTGTTTGCCACCTCGCCGGCCAACGTCCGCACCAACGTCAAAAACGTGGCCGGCGCGGCGGGCAAGGCCGCCGTGGGCTACTTCGCGGGCTTCACCGTGCGGGCCGATTCGGTGGTGATACGCTAACCACCAACATTTTAATTTGAATGAAAATGCAAATTGTGGTCATGACATTGGGTAGCCGGGGCGACTTGCAGCCTTTCGTGGCCCTGGGCCTGGGCCTGCAAAGCGCGGGCTACGATGTGCTGCTGGTGTCGGCCAAAAACGAGGCGGCATTCGTGGCCGGTTTCGGGCTGAAATTTTACCCGCTCGACGTGGACATTCAGCAACTCATGGAAGGCCCCGAAGTGCAGGAGATGGCGAAGGGCGACAACCCCATTTCCTTCTTCAAAAGCCACCTGAAAAGCGCCAAAACCCTGAAGCAAACCGCCGTGCGCGTGCAGGCCGAAGTGTGGCAAGCCTGCCAGTCGGCCGACGCCATTGTCTATCATCCGGGCATGGCCAACGGCTATTTTATTGCCTGCGAATTGGGCATTCCGGCCATCCTGGCCAGCCCGTTTCCGGTGACGGCCACGGCCGATTACCCCGCTATTCTGTTCTACAACGGCCCCCGGCTGGGGCAGTTTTATAATTTGCTGACGCATTTTATTTTCGGGAAACTGTTCTGGCAGCTCTCCAAACCGGCGCTGCAAACCTTCTGGGAAACCCGGTTGCAGCCCGGCATCGTGACGGGTACGTCCGTCACCAAATCGCAGGAAGCCAGCGGAATGCCGGTTTTGTACGGCTACAGCGAGGCGCTATTCAAACGGCCCGCCGCGTGGCCCGCCAACATCCACGTCACCGGCAGTTGGGCGGTGGCCACCGAGCCGGCCTGGGCGGCCCCGGTCGCCCTGCTCGATTTCCTGCGGGCCGGGCCAGCGCCCGTTTACGTGGGCTTCGGCAGCCTCCGCGACACGGCGGGCTTTGCCGCCGCCCTGGCCCTGATTGTGTCGGCCTTGCAGGCCACCAGGCAGCGGGCAGTCGTTGCGTTGGGCTGGAATGAAATGCCCGCCCACCTCACGTTGCCGCCCACGGTTTTTTTGCTCGACAGCGCCCCCCACTCCTGGCTTTTTCCGCAGATGGCGGCCGTGGTTCACCACGGCGGCGCGGGCACCACGGCGGCGGGCCTGCGGGCGGGCAAACCCACGGTCATCGTGCCGCATTCGGCCGACCAGCCCGCCTGGGGGCGGCGGGTATTTGAGTTGGGCGTGGGCGCGGCCCCCATCCCGCGCAAAAAGCTCACCGCCGATAAGTTAGCCGCCGCCATTCGCTTCGCGCTGACTCCCGAAATACAAGCCAACGCCGCCGCCCTGGGCCAAAAGCTCCGCACCGAAAACGGCGTGGAAAACGCCGTGCGGGTGGTCGATAATTTTCTGAAAAAATAAACTTCGGCGGGAAATTTAACCGGCCCCGCCGCCGGCCCTTGCCCAACTGCCCGCCGCGCCCCAATTCCTGATTTTTAGTACGACCGCTGGTTTCGGACTTGTTTTGTAAAATTTGTGGCCCTGCCCGGCCTTTCATTTCTTCGCTCACCCATGCCCAACTCCGACGCTCCCTGGGAATTGCTGGCCCGCCACCTGGCCGCCGAGTTGGATGCCGACGGGCAGGCGGCGCTGCGGGCCTGGCTGCGCGAAGATGCCCAGCACCTGCAAATCCTGACCACCGTCACCCGCGCCTGGGAGCGGGCGGGGGAGGCCGCGCCCGCGCCGGTGCTCTTTACCCCGGCGCAAGTGGCGGCGGCCTGGCAGCGTTTCCGGCCGCTGATGGAAACGCCGGTGGCGGCGCGACCGACTGCGAATAAATTCGAGCAAAAACCTGTAAATGAAGCTGTAAAAGAGGCGGTGAATGCCCCGGCGGGGCGGCTGCGGCTGGTCGTATCGGCGCGGCGTGGCGCGGGGCGGCTGCTCCGACGCGGGGCGTTTTACTTGTTGCCGCTGGTGGCGCTGGCCTACGGTTTTGCGCGGCTGGGCGGGCCGGCGGCCCCAGCGGTTTCGCACTACGACAGCGCCGCCCGGCCGCGCTTCGTGCGCCTGCCCGATGGCAGCGGAGTGTGGCTCAACGCCCGCTCGCGGCTCGATTACGCGGCCCGGCCGGACGGTGGGCCGCGCAGCTTGCGGCTCGTGGGCGAGGCTTATTTTGACGTGCGTCCGCTGGGTGCCGCCCGGCCGTTTTTGCTCAGCACGGCCACGGCGCGGGTGCGGGTGGTGGGCACGGCCTTCAACGTGCGGGCCTACGCCGCCGAAGACTCGGTGGAGGTAAGTGTGCGCCACGGCCGGGTGTGGTTCAGGCCCTTATCCCCCGAAGCAGGCGCGGGCACCGGCCCCGATAGCCTGCTGCTCACCGCCGACACCCGCGCCGCCCTGCGGGCCACCGACGCGCCCGGCCGCCTGGCTGCCGCCCTGCGCCGCCGCCCCGCCCCCGACCGCAACTACCTGGCCTGGCAAACCGACACCCTGCGCTTCGCCGACGCGCCGGTGAGTGGGGTGCTGCGGACGCTGCAAGCCACTTTCGGCACCCGCGTACAAGCCCCGGCGGGGCTGTTGGGCTGCCGCTTCACGGGCACGTTTGCCCACCCGCAGGCTTCGGCGGTGCTGGGGGTGCTGGCCGCCGCCACCGGCAGCCGCCTCTCATCCGATGGCGGGGGCGGTTTCGTGCTGCAAGGGGCGGGCTGCGCCGCCGCGCCTTCAACTTCGCTCCAGCCGTGAAAAACCTTGTTTCAGGTCGGCTCAGCAGTTGGATTGCCCGTTGGGCGCTGGTCGCCGCCGTCGGCCTGCCTGCCGGACTGGCCGCGCCAGCCCAAACCGTCCCAAAGCCTTCAACATCTTTACCAACAGTAATTTCAACTGGTTTGCTGACGCGGCCGGTGCGGTTTGCGCGGGCCGCCACGGTGCCGCTGGCCCAGGCGCTGGCCGAAGTAGCGCGGCAAAGCGGTGTGCCCATCAGCTACAGCAGCAGCCGGATTGGGGCCGGCCGCCGCTGCGCGTTGCGGGCCGGGGCAGCGCGGCCGTTGGGGCAGGTGTTGGCGGAGATGCTGGGGCCGAATGCGCTTTCGGCGGGCCTGGTGGGCGGGCAATTGGTGCTGTGGCCCGCCGCCGAAAAACCGCCGTTGGGCGTGGCGAAGCTGCGGCCCTGGGCTGCCATTGCGGCAACCAATTCGGGGCCGGGCACCGCCCTGCCAGCCCAGGCGCAGCTTGCAATGGGTACTCGTTCCGCAGGCAGGGAGAAATCGGTTTCAACTGCTGAAAAACAAGCAACCAACCGGTCCCTGCCGCCGCTTTTGTCACCGGCGGCGCGGAGTTTTGCGGCAAATGGCCGCCCGAAACCAGCCGCTGCAACTCTACCACGCGCTTCGGTTTTGGCGGCATCTTCGTCGTTTTCAAATTTGACAAAACTGCCCGGCGCAACTGCTGCAAAGCGGGCCAATACGCCCCGGCATTCAGCCCGCGAAACAAGTGCAAACACCTTGTTTACAGCTAAAAACAAGCTCCGTAAAACACTGTTTATTTCTTCGGCTCGTCGATTAACCGCTGAAGTTGAGCTGCCGGAAAAGCCGCTTGTCGTTTCGCAAAGCGTCTTGCGAAACGCTCCGCGAGAAACGGTTTCCGTCGCCTCTCAAAACGCCGTTGGCAGCGTCCCCGATTCGCTTTTCGGCCGCCTCGTTTTGGCGACGCTCCCGGTCGGGGCTGCGCCCGAAACCCGCCCTTTGGCTACTGTGGCCGTGCCGCCCGCACCGGCCCGCCCGTCGCTGCGGCAGCGGCAGGCGCAGGCGTCGTTGCTGCCGCCACTTAGTACCAACGGCCTAGCCAATGCCCGCACCGTCAATGTTTTGTCGCTGAATTTGCTGGCGGGCTGTGCCGCCGGGGTGCGGGGTGTTGAAATCGGCGGTCTGCTGAACGTGGTGCGCGACTCGGTGCGCGGCGGGCAGGCCGCCGGATTGCTCAACGTGGTGGGCACCGACGTGCGCGGGGTGCAGCTCGCGGGCCTGGGCAACATGGGCGGCGGCGGGGTGCGCGGGCTGCAAGCCGCCGGCAGCTTCAACGTGGTGCGCGACGACGTGCGCGGCGTGCAGCTTGCGGGCCTGCTCAACGTGGTGGGCGGGGCCGGGCAGGCCCGCGTCCGCCCCGGCCAGCCCACGCAGGTACGCCGCTGGCTGGGCCTGCCGCGCCTGCTGGCCACCGACGGCCTCGCCCAACTGCCCGCCGCGCCGTCGGCCAGCCAGCCGGGAATGCTGGTGCAAGTGGCGGGCCTGGCCAACCTGACGGGCACCGACGTGCGCGGGCTGCAAACCGCCGCGTTTCTCAACGTGGCCCGGCGGGTGCGCGGGGCGCAGCTTGGCTTCGTCAACGTGGCCCGGCGGGTGCGCGGGGTGCAGCTTGGTGTCTTCAACTTCGCCGATTCGGTGGCGGGCGCACCCGTTGGTTTCGTCAACATCGTGCGCCGGGGCGGCTACCGGCGCGGCGAAATCTGGG
>JANYFQ010000127.1 GCA_025362615.1 Hymenobacter sp.
CCAAACAAGAAAAGGAATTGGCACAATTAAAAACTTTCGGCCTCTTCGAGAATTTACCCGATGTAAATATCAAAACTGCCGAACTTAAAACAAAATTTATTGAGGAAAATATATCTTATCAGTTCACTCTTACTCAGGGAGAGAAAAAAATAAGCCTTCCAAACACTTTCACAATCGAACTCGAGGACAATGGTGGGTTTGTCGTTGGTGCATTTCGAATCGAAAGCTCTCAGCTTATTCAGGGCTTGGACAGCAGTGGGAATATTGGGAGCTACTACTGTAAGGGAAGGGTTCCATTTTCAATAGACAAGTACTCATTAGTGAGTATGTGGAAAATTAGTTGGTCAAAATAATAATTATAATTTTCATATTTTATTTATATTTACTTTTTCGCCCATGAGTTCGGACGAGGACTTGGCCCACGCGCAACAACGGCTCGATGAGCTTATTGCGCTGGACGCCTACCATTCGGCGGACGCGCAAATCCGCGACGAGTTCGAGGTGCTGACGGCCCTGATTCATTATTACGAACACACCACCACCGACCCCCAAACCTGGAGCCTAGCCGGGGCCGACGTAGTGAGCTTGCTCGAAGAAACGCTGTTGCAGCGGCAGCTTTCGGCGGCGGCGGCGGCGGGGCTGCTCCAGGTTTCGGAAGCGGAGTTGCGGGCGGTGCTGGGCCGGGAGCGGGCGGTTTCGGGGGTGCTGGCCAAGCGGTTGCACCAGCGGCTGGGCATTTCGGCCGAGGCGCTTTTGACGTTGCCGGAATAAATCTTACCAAATGCAACGCTCTTTCCGCCCCACCACCGCCTTGGCCCAATCCGTCGGCTTTGATGCCGACTTGATGCACGTCGAACTCACCGACGGGCGCACGGTGAGCGTGCCGCTGGCGTGGTTTCCGCGGTTGCTGGCGGCGCGGCCGGAGCAGCGGGCGCGGGTGCAAATTGGGGGCGGCGGGCGCGGGCTGCACTGGGACGAACTGGACGAGGACTTGAGCATGGCGGGGTTGCTGGCGGGCGGGGCGTAGCGGGGTGGCGGGGGCGGGATGAATTATTCTGGCTTTATTTGCCTTGCCAACCAAAACAACCCGGCCATGAAACTACGCGAACGATACCGCCAATTCAGCGACCCGAAAGTGGTGAGGGCCAACATTGTGCGGTCGGTTTATGCTTCTATGGCGTTGGAGAACCAGACGGTTTCTGTGGAGCGGATTGGGGAGTTGTACGACCAACAACGCCAGGAAACGAAGCTAGGCCAGGGGCGAGAGCAGCCCGAAGATTAGTTGCGCGAGTTCGTCCAGGCCGTTTGCGTCGCCGCGTTGGATGGCTTGCAGGTATTTTTTGCGGCTGTCGCCGGCTTCGCGCTGGTAGAGGATGACCTCGGCGTATCCGAAATGGTACGCCAAGGCGTTGGTGAGCAGCCGGGCGGTGCGCCCGTTGCCGTTGGTGAACGGATGGATGAACACCAAGCGGTGGTGGGCGTAGGCCAGCACCCGCGCTACCTCGGCCGGGGCGGCGGCTTGGGTGTGGGCCATCCGAAAACGTAGCTCGTCCTCGAATTCGTACATCAACTGCGGAATTTTGGCGGGCGGCGGGGGCAAGTACGCGCCGACGTTGGGGGTGGAAGTGCGCCACTGCCCGGCCCAATCGTAGAGGTGTCCGAAGGTGGTTCGGTGCAGGGTGCGAATGAAGGAAACGGATATTTCCAACGGGTAATCCAACTCGGTGAGCAGGGTTTCGGCGCGGGCTATGCCCGAAGCTTCGGCTTCGTTGATTGCGTGGTGGGTGGTCAGGCCGAGCAGGTTGTCCTCGGGGGCGTCGGTGTAGTGGCCCATGCGGCGGCGGTTGGGGTGGCGAAGGCGCAAGGTATCGTGCCGGAGCCAATGCGACGGCGGCCAGCAGCCCGAACCCTGGCCGCGCCGCCTTTGCGCCTGTATCTTTGGAATCGTTTTGCTGGGCGGCTTTTTCTATTCCCCTATTCTCCTTTCGAGCACCACTTGAACGTACTTCATACCGCCGACTGGCACCTGGGCCAGCGGTTTCAAAACCAGGAGCGGCTGGACGAACACCGCTGCTTCCTGACGTGGCTGACGAAGGCGCTGGACGAACACGCCGTGGACGTGCTGGTGGTGGCCGGCGACGTGTTTGACACGGGGGTACCGTCGGCGGCGGCGCGGCAGTTGTATTACGATTTTCTGGCGGGCTTGCAACAGGCGAAAACCTGCCGCGACGTGGTGATTGTGGGCGGCAACCACGACGCGGCGGCCACGCTCAACGCCTCGGCGGGGCTGCTCAAAAGCTTGCGCGTACACGTAATGGGCGGCGCACCGGCCGCGTTTGAGGACCATTGGCTGGCGCTGCCGCACGGAGCGGCGGTGCCGCGCCTGCTGGTAGCGGCCGTGCCTTACCTGCGCGACGGCGACGTGCGCCGCCTCGTGCCCGGCGAAACCGCCCCCGAGCGCGAGGCCCGCCTGCGCGACGGCATCGCCGACCACTACCGGGCCGTGGCCGACGCGGGGCGGCTGTTTTACGGCCAACACGCGGGGCCGGTGCTGGCCACGGGCCACCTGTTTGCGGCCGGCTGCGCCGACAACTTCGACCACACCGAACGGCCGTTGAGCATCGGTTCGCTGGGGCAAATTACGGCCGATGCCTTCCCCGAAAGCTTCGATTACGTGGCGCTGGGGCACTTGCACCGGCCGCAAGTGGTGGGCGGACAAGGGCGGGTGCGGTATTCGGGGGCGCCGGTGCCGCTGTCGTTTTCGGAGGTGGGGCATCCGCAGCAGGTGCTGCTGCTCACGTTTGGCTCCGGCCCCGGCTGCCCCGAGGTGCGGGCGCTGGATGTGCCCTGCGAACGGCGGTTGCTGCGGCTGAAAGGCACATTGGACGAGGTGTTGCGCGAAATCGCGGACTTCGACAATTCGGCCTTTCGGCACGAGGCCTGGGCCGAAGTGCTGGTGCGGCCCACGGGGCCGTGGGCCGAAATACAGGAAGCGGTGAATGCGGGCTGGCAGGCCACCGGCGGGCGGCTGCGGGTGCTGCATACCAAGGCGTTGCGGGCACATGAAACAGCCGATAACCCCGAAACGGCCACCGCCGCCACCGGCCACCTGCCCATGTTGGACGAACTGACCCCGACGGCCGTGTTTGAGCAACTGCTGGCGGGGAGGGACCATGACGAGTTCAGCGAAGCGAAACGGGAGGAGCTGCGGGGCACGTTTGCGGAATTGCTGCGGGGGTAGCGCGGGTTGGGAGCGGTTTCCGAACGGGTGAACGGTTTTTTCCTCACCAGAAAACAACCTCGGCGAGTTGTTCGCGCAAAGCTCGCGGAGTTCGCAAAGCTCATGCGGTCAGTAAAATACTCCGCGAAATCCGCGAGCTTTGCGCGAATCACAATTGTTTGCTAACCTTCGTCCGCGAAACCGTTGTTTTCCCTGTTCATTCATGCGAATAATCTCCATTGCCTGCCGCAACCTGAACTCCTTGCGCGGCACCGAACGGCACGAACTTGATTTTGAAAAAGCACCGCTGGCGGGCTGTGGGCTGTTTGCCATTCTGGGGCCGACGGGGGCGGGCAAAACCACGCTGCTCGATGCCCTGACGCTGGCGCTCTACAACCAGACGCCCCGGCAAAAAAACGCCCAGGCGCTGCTGAGCAACGGCGAAACCGAGGCTTGGGCCGAGGTAGTGTACGAGGTGGAAGCCGGGCGTTTTTTGAGCAAGTGGAGCGTAAAGCGGGCCAACAGGCACCGGCAACGCGACGGCACCCTGCAAACGGCGGCGATGGAAGTCAGCACCTGGCCCGATGCGGCGGGGCTGGCGGCGGGCGAGTTGCCGGGCCTCATCGCCCAGAAATCAACCGAAAGCATCCGCAAAAACGTCGAACTCACGGGGCTGGACTACGAGCAGTTCACGCGCTCGGTGCTGCTGGCGCAAGGGGGGTTTGCGGAGTTTTTGAAGGCCGACGACAACAAGCGAGCCGGGCTGTTGGAGCGCATGACGGGCACCGAAATCTACAAGGAACTCTCGATAAAAGTTCACGAGCGCAAAGCGTTGGAAGAGGCCAACGAGGAGCGGTTGGGCATTCGGCTTGGGGCGATGCAATTGTTTGACGATGAAACACTGGCGGCCAGGAACGACGAGGCCGCCGGCCTGAAAGAGCGCATCGCCCTGGCGGCCGATGCGGAGGAACAACTCAAGAAACAGCACGACTGGCACCAGCGCCTGGCCGACCTGGAAGCCCGGCAAACGGCCGCCGCCGAAGCCCTGGCAACCGCCGAAGCGGCCCGCGCCGCCGAGGCCCCGGCCCTGGCCCGCCTGGCCGCCCACGAGGCCGTGGAGCCGTTTGAGGAACCCTGGCGCACGGCCCAAACCACCGAAAGCCAGGGCCGGGCAGCGGCCGAAGAGTTTCATAAGCTGGACGCCAAAGCCAAAGCCGCTGCCACGCACTGCGTTGAGGCGGAGAATGTTGTGACGGAAAGCACGACTGAAGCCAAAAGCGCCGCCGATGCTTTGCTGGCCCACAAACCGGTTCTGGCTGCCGCCCTGGCCCAGTTGCCTCTGCTGGCCAACCTGGGCCAGCAAGTAACCACGGCCGACCAGGCGCACCAGACCTTGCAAAAGGAATTGGCCAGCGCGGTGCAGCAACTGGCCACGACCGAAGAGACCCTGGAGGCCACCGCCACCGAACGCAACGCACTGGCCGACTGGCTGCAAGCTCGCGCCGCCGACCACGCCCTCGGCCCCGCCGCCGCCGAAGCCAAGCGCCTGACGGGGCTGCGCGAACGGTTGCTGGCCGACCATACCGGACGCAAGGCCGACTTGGTTCCGCTGCAAAGACAACTGAGTGCTGCCTTGGCGCGGGAGGAAAACAACGCCAAAACCGTGGCCCAAACGGCCGATGCCTTGCGGCTGCTGGCCGCCGAGGAAACCGCCTTGCACGCCCAACACGCCGCCCAGGCAAAAACCGCTCATGACCAATTCGTTGGGCTGCAAAAATCGTTGGCCGACGCTCGGGCGGCGGGTCGCCAACTTAATGAGCAGCGCATCGCCAAGGAGCTTTTCGCCCAACACGCTACCGCTTTGCTGCCGGGCCATGCCTGCCCGTTGTGCGGGTCGCACGAACACCCGGTGCTGCTTGAGGCCGTGGATGCGTCGGAGGAAACCATTGACGCGCTGCAAACCCGCGCCATTGCCGCCGACGACCGGGCCACGGCCCTGGCTGCCGAACAAGCCGCCACGCAAAGCCTGCTGGCGCTGCTGCGAAGCGTAGCTGTGCCAGCGCCCGCCCTGGCGCTGGCCACCGCCGCGCCCACCGCCGCGCCCACCGCTGCGCCCGATGCTGCCGCCGCCACCCGGAGCGCCACGCGGCTGCTGCACGACCTCAACGCTTTGCCCGCCCGCCGCACCGGCTTGGAAGGCGAGGGCAAGGCAGCGAACAACGTGGTGCTGGAAACGCGCCTGCAACAAGCGGAATGCCAGCGGCAGATGGACGAAATCAAAGCCAAAATCGGCGTGTTGGAGGGCGAAGGGCGGACGCTGAAAAACGACCTGAACGCTTTGGCCGCCGCCCATGGCACGACCTTCGTGCCTGACCAAGCAGGCGCTTTGGAAGCTGGTCTGCGCGAGCGGCTGGCCGTGTTCGAGAAAAAAAACCAGCGCCACGCCACCCTCGAAACCAGCCAGCGCGAGGCCCAAACGGCCCTGGTCAGTTGGCGCGAGAAGTGCGAAACGCTGGCGCTCGACACCGAAAAAACCCGCCTGGACCACGCCGACCTCGCCGCCGAACACGCCCGTCGGGCCGCCGCCGTGGCCGCCGCCCACCCGCACTTTGCCTCGCCCGCCGCCGCCCTGGCCCACTACGAAACGGCCGCCGAAAACGCCCGTCAGCGCCTCGAAAACCAAACCCAAAGCCTCGCCACGCTAACCGAGCGCCACGCCCAGGCCCTGGCCCGCACCGCCGCCGAAGCCAGCCGCTGCGACGCGGCCCTGGCCGAAGCCAAAGGCCAGTTCGCAGCCCTCGACGCGGCCCTGGCCGCCGCCGGGCTGCCGCCGCACGGCACCCTGCGCCTGGGGGCCACGCTGCTGCCCGCCCCCGAACGCCCCCGCCTGCGGGGCCTCAAAACCGCCCTCGACCAAGCCCTGGCCACCGCCCGCACCCTGGCCGCCCAACTCGCCGATGAACTGGCCGCCGCCCAGGCCGAAGCCCGCAGCGATGCCCCGCCCGAGGCCGTAGAGGCCGATTTGGCCGAGGCCCAGGCCGCCCACCAAGACCTGCGCGACCGGCTGCTGCTGCTCAACAAAGCCCTGGCCGACGACGCCGTCCACCGCCTGGCCCACGCCAACCTGAGTGAAACCTTGCAGGCCCAAAAGGCCGAAACCCGCCGCTGGCGCGGCCTGCACGACCTCATCGGCCACAGCGAGGGCACCAAGTTCAGCCGCTTCGCCCAAGGGCTGACGCTGGCCCGGCTCGTGGGGCTGGCCAACGAACACCTGCGGCAGTTCAACGACCGCTACCAACTGGCCCGGCGCGACAGCAACACCCTGGGCCTGCTGGTGGCCGACAGCTACGACGATTGCACCCGCGACGTAAGCACCCTGTCCGGTGGCGAAACCTTTTTGGTGAGCCTGGCCCTGGCCCTGGGCCTGGCCGAACTGGCCTCGGCCAACGCCGCCCGCCTCGACTCGCTCTTCATCGACGAAGGCTTCGGCACCCTCGACCCCGACACCCTCGACCAAGCCCTGGCCGCCCTGGGCAGCCTCCGCCGCCGGGGCAAAACCATCGGCATCATCACCCACGTTCCGCCCGACAGCCTGCGCGACTATATTGACACCCACGTTATTGTGGAGCGCGTGGGGCCGGGAAGCAGCCGGCTGCGGCTGGTGGGGTGAGGCTTATGCCGTGAGGTAGGCGGCGGCTTCTTCCTGCAACTCAAGCGCCATTTGACGGGCTGGTTGGCTTGCTTTTTTTGCTTGACCCTCAAATATTTGCTCCCGGATGGCAGTGGCCACGGCAAAGGCCAGCAGCGGCGGTACGGCGTTGCCAATTTGGGTGAACTGCCGGGCCGAGGGGCCGGTGAAAACGTAGCTGTCGGGGAAGGTTTGCAGGCGGGCGCTTTCGCGGGCCGAAAGGGTGCGCGGCTCAAAGGGGTGCAGGTGCGAACGACCGCCGCCCTTCAAGCCCCCGGCAATCACGGTTTTGGAGGGCCGCAAGGGGTCGAGGCGGTCCACGCGGCCGAGTTGGTCGCGCTGGCCGTAGTGCAACCGGGCGTAGCGTTCGACTGACTCGGGCTTGTGGACGCGGGTTTCGTGGTTGGGCACCCCGGCCAGGGGCCGCGCCAGGGCCGCGTAGCACGGGATGCGCGGCCGTTGCGCGGCCGGGAACACAAATTCGGGCGCGTCGCGCACCCCCACCACAAACAGCCGCTGCCGAAACTGCGGCACCCCGTAGTCGGCCGCGTTCAGCACCGTGGGCGGGGCGATGGCGTAGCCCAGGGCCGCGAGCGGGGCCAGGGCTTCGGCCAGTTGCAGGCCGCCGTCCATTTGCTTGAGGCCAGGCACGTTTTCGATGACGAACACGCGGGGCCGGAAGGCCGTCACCAGGTTCAGGTAGTCGTGGAGCAGGTTGCCGTATTCGCTGTGGGCGAAGCCCACGCGCTTGAAATTGTCGTCGCCTTTGGCGAAACGCTGGTTGGCCGCCATGCTGAACGACTGGCACGGCGGGCCGCCGTGAAAAACGCCCTCGAAAGGGCTGGCAAGGCCCAGTTCCTGGGTAAGCGCCCGCGAAATCTCGTCAAAGTTGCGAACGTCGCCGCTGTGCGTGGGCGCACCCAGCACCAGTTGGTTTGGGTTGTTGCGGCGCAAGGTGGCGCAAAAGACCGGGTTGTGTTCGACGGCCGCCCGGTTGTCGAACCCGGCGTAGTGAAAACCCAGGTCCATGCCGCCGGCCCCGGAGAAAAAACTGACCGCCGGGATGGCGCTCGCGTTGGGTTGCCGGTCGTCGAGGGGCACATAGGCCACGGGGGGCAGCGGCGGGCGCTCGGGGGTGTCGTGGTAGGTGCGGGGAATGCTCATGAGAGTAGCAATTGGGTCTTGGCTTCGTCGTACACTTGCCGGGCTTCCTGCTTGCTACCGAAGTCCTGCCGGTGGGCATCATTGAGCCAAAGCCGGTAGTAGGCGTGGATGCTGCGGTGGCAGGTGGGCATGAAGGTACTACGTCGGTTAGCAAGGTGCCGCCCTGGTCCACAGCCAGGGCCGAGGCCAGGGGCAGCAAGTGGTGCAGTTCCAAGAGGTTGGCCGCCCAGGGGTAGCGCCGGGCCACGTCGAGGGCGCACATATCGCAACTGGCGGGCGCGAAACGCTGAAAAAACACTTTTCGCAACAGGCCGCTGCGTTCGGCCCGCAGGTGCGAGCGCCGCACTTTCTGGCCTTCGCTGAACTCGATTTCGGCGTTGGTTTCCAGGTCGGGCAGCGGCAACTCGGCGGGGACAAAACCGGCGCTCAGGCGGCCCCGGCTCAGGAGTTCCTCGGCGGGCAGTGGGCGGGCGGGCAGCGTGTCGGGCACGGCCAGGGCCAGCAGCACGGCCAGGGCCAGCAGCACGGCCGGGGCGGCATCGGCCGCCACGTCCAGCACCAGCGTTTTATCCACCCACTTCAAAAAGCTGAACTGACTGATGAAAATCAGCATTTCGCGTACTTGGCGGGCCGGGATTTCCGGGAGCGAGTAGCTCGTTTCGCGCAATTGGCGGTAGTGGTCGAGGGCTTCGGTTCCGGTGCAGCCGTTGCCCAGCACGAAGGCGGCCAGCGCGGGCACGGTGAGCGGCGGCAGGGCATCGGTGGTAAGGCGGGCGCACAGGTATTTGAGAATGGCACAGAACGGAAACCGAAGCGGCAAGGCCGCGTCGTAGCCTTCGAAGGCCGGGAATGGATACCGAAAGCGTTGGGTACAAACGGTGAGGTAATCGTCGGCGGTGAAGGTATCGTCGGTGGCCAGGCGGTGGCCCAGGTCGGTCAGGGTCAGGGTGCCGCCTGCGTTGGTGGCCGTCAGGCAGCACTCAAAGATGCGCTTGTGGTTGCGCCAGACCGGGTAGTCGGCCCGGTGTTCGGGCTTGTAGGCAATGCCCGTGGTGTGCGCCAGCAGGGCGGGGCGCAACGGGTCGCCGGGCGACATTTGCACCCCCCCAAGCGCCGCAAAAGCCCGCGCCGCCCCCCGGATATTGGCGAACGAAAAATGGCCCAATCGGCCCTGGTCCCAACGCCATTCCATAATTTGTGCCGACAAACGGGTTTTTGCTTGCCCAATGATACGAACGCCCGCCCCATTCGCCTGCCCCATGACCCCCGCCCTGCTCGCCTACGCCGCCGCCCACACCGCCCCCGAGCCGCCGCTGCTGGCGCAGCTCACCCGCGAAACGCACCTGCAAACCCTGCTGCCGCGCATGAGCAGCGGCCACGAGCAGGGCCGCCTGCTGAGTATGTTGAGCCACTTGTTGCGCCCGCGCCGCGTACTCGAAATCGGGGCGTTTTGCGGCTACGCCACGCTGTGTTTGGGCGAGGGGCTGGCGGCGACTGGCGTGCTGCACACCATCGAAATCGACCCCGAGCGCGAGGCCCGCATCCGGCGCTACGTGGCCGCCGCCGGGCTGGCCGGGCGGGTGCGGCTGCACATTGGCGCGGCGCTGGATGTGCTGCCTCTGTTGGCGGATGAGGTCTGGGATTTGGTGTTTATTGATGCCGACAAGCAGCAAAACCAAGCATATTTTGAAGCCGTGCTTGAGCAGGTGCGGCCCGGCGGTTTGATTTTGGTGGACAACGTGTTGTGGAGCGGCAAGGTGCTGCCAGATGTTACATTGAAACCCAGTGACAAAGACACGCCGGTGGTGCGGGCTTTTAATGATGCCGTGGCGCGGGACGGGCGCGTGGAGAGCGTTTTTCTGCCGCTGCGCGATGGGCTGCTGCTGCTGCGGAAATTGTAGGTGGTACACCCTGCTACCCGTCCTTCTCCCCAAAAATGAGGTACTTTGTGGCACCGCTTGCTTTTAGGCCCATGCAAAAGACATTGAAACGGCCGTTGCGCCTGCTGCTGCTCATGCTGCCGGCCGCTGCCCTGGCCCAGGCACCGGGGGCCATCCCCTACTCAGCCCACCCCGACGTGCCGGCCACGCTGCAAGTAGCCGGCCTGCGGCTCGAACTCGACGAGGACGCCCGCCGCCTGGTACAGCAAAAGGCCGACGCGCTCTGCCGCCACCAACCCTCGTTTCTGGCGCGGGTAAACCTGGCCGATGCCTCGTTTCCGCTCATCGATGCCGTGTTGCAGCGCGAGGGCGTGCCGCTCGATTTCCGCTACCTGGCCCTCCAGGAAAGCGCCTTGCAGGGCAACGCCGAAAGCCCGCACGGGGCCGTGGGCTACTGGCAATTCAAGCAAGAAACCGCCCTGGAGCTGGGCCTGGTGATAAACGCGGCCGTGGACGAGCGCCGCCACCTCACGGCCAGCACCCGCGCCGCCGCCCGCTATATGCTGCGCTCCAACGCCAGCCTGCAAAACTGGCTCAACGCCCTGCTCAGCTACTACACCGGCCTGGGCGGCGTGAAGCCCTACGTGCTGCCCACCGACGCAGGTGCCAACACCCTGAGCATCACGGGGACCACCAACTCCTACGTCCTTATGTTCCTGGCCCAGAAAATTGCTTTTGAGCCGGCCATCGGGGCCAACCCCAACCCGCCGCTGCGGCTGCGCGAGTTTCCGGCCCTGCCCGGCCAGACCCTGGCCCAACAAGCCCAAACCATCTACGCCGACCCTGCCGCCCTGGCCGTGCACAACCGCTGGCTGCTGGCCCCCGCCGTGCCCACCGACGGCCGCGCCTACACCCTCGTCGTGCCCGTCGCCGACGAGGCCCAGGCCGCCGGGCTGCTGGCCCAGCAAAACATCCAAACCGAGAAAGACCTCCTCCGTCCCCCCGACCGCGATGCCCGCAACACCGCCGAAGTGCGCGTGAACACCCTGCGGGCCATCGTCGCGCTGCCCGGCGAAACCCTGGCCGACCTGGCCGGGCGCGGCCGTCAGCACCTGGGCACCTTCCTGCGGCACAACGAAATCACGGGCTTCGATGCCGTGGTGCCCGGCCGGGCGTATTTTCTCGAAAGCAAGCGCGAAACCGCCGCCGTCGAGTACCACGTAGTGGCCCCCACCGAAACCCTGGCCGACGTGGCCCAGCGCTACGGCATCCGCCAGCGCGCCATCCTGGCCAAAAACCGCCTCAGCCACCGCGACGACCTGCGCCCCGGCCGCGTGCTGTGGCTGCAACACACCCGCCCCCGCGAGGTGGCCGAAGAATACCGCTCGCTGCCCGAAGGCCGCGCCTTCGAGAACGTTGCCGCTGCCGCCGCACCGGCCATTGCTGCCGCCCCGCGGCTCCGCCCCGCCCGCCCCGACTCGCTGCCCGCTGCCCCGCCAACGCCCGCCAAACCAATCACTTCGTCGCCAACGCTCACGCCATCAGCCCCCGTACTGGGCACCGACGGCTGGCCGGTGCCAGCGCCCGCCGCGCCCGTAGTCAAAGCCCCCGTCCGGGCCGCAACGCCAGCGCCAGCAGCCCCCGTCGTTGCCCCCACAACAGCAGTCGATGAGCCGCTGGAAAACCTCAACGCCCTGCCGCCCGCGCCCCGCACCCCGATGCCGGCCAGCGCCGCGCCTGAAAGTGCGCCCGCGTCGGCTCCCGCTCCGGCGGCGGTGCCCGCACTTGCCCCCGCCGCACGGCCCGCATTCTACACCGTGCAGCCCCGCGAAACCGTGTACGCCCTGGCCCGGCGTTTCAATGTTTCGCCCGCCGACTTACTGGCCTGGAACGCCCTGCCGCCCAATGCCAGTCTGCGGCTGGGGCAGGTACTGCGGTTGTCGCCACCGGTAGTCGCCCCAACCGCCCCGGCTGCGCCGCCCCGACCAGCGCCGCTCGGCCAGACCAACACCGCTGCGTTGTACGTACCCAAAAACCGGCGGCCCGCCGCCAAGCCCGCCACCACTCCGGCCGCCCCGGCCACCACCCACACCGTAGCGGCCGGCGAAACCTGCTACGCCATCGCCCGGCGCTACGGCCTCACCCTGGCCCAACTGCTGGAGCGTAACCACAAAACGGCCGCCGAAGTGCGCGTTGGCGAGGTGTTGCGCCTGCTGCCCTGAACCTCCAGGAGGGCCGGGCGCGGACTACTTCCAGTCAGTAGCTTGCTGTTTTCAAGCGGTGTGCTTTAGCTTTGGTCCGACAAACTGAAAAACAGGACACCGGAACTTTCGAAGCAGGCTTTTCGCTTTGAGCCGGCAAGTTATTACTGATGTTACGCGGTGGCGGTTGGCGCGGGCCTCCTGGCCCGTGCCGACTACTTTGGGGGCCTCTGGCCCCCAATCGTTGAACGATGGGCAGTGGACGGCCCAACGATTTCGGCCCGGCGTGCGGGCCAGC
>JANYFQ010000007.1 GCA_025362615.1 Hymenobacter sp.
GTGCGGCAGCGGCAACCCGCTCGTCGGCGGTCAGATTGAGTAGCAGCGTTCCACCGGGCTTAAGCTGGCCCACAAATTGACAAAATGAGTCGATGAGTGCTGCTTGGGTGCCATAAATGTCGAGGTGGTCGGCATCGGTGCTCGTGACGATGGCGATGTCGGGGTGCAAGGTCAGAAAGCTCCGGTCATACTCGTCTGCCTCGACTACCACCGGGGCATCGGGCGTGGCCGGCAGCAGCAAGTTGCTGCCCAGATTGACCGAAATACCGCCCAAAAAAGCTCCGACGGGCAAGCCAGCGTGGTGCAGCAAGTGCGCCACCATGCTGCTGGTGGTGGTTTTGCCGTGGGTGCCGGCCACGGCGATGGTGGGCCGGCCCTGCGTCAGTACCCCCAGCACTTGGCTACGCTTGCGAATGTCGTAACCTTGCGCTTGGAGCCACGCCCACTCACGGCTATCGGCGGGGATAGCAGGGGTCAGCACCACCAATGCTCTGGCTTGGTTATCACGCACTTCAACCGGAATATTTTCTACCGCATCGGCGTAATGCACGGCAATTCCCTCCGATTCCAGCGCTCGGGTGAGCGGGGTTTCGGTCTTGTCGTAGCCGCTCACGGCGTGGCCATTGGCTCGAAACCAACGCGCCAGCGCCGACATTCCGATGCCGCCGATACCCAGGAAAAAGACGAAAGGAAATTGGTCCAATTTTTTAATTATGAGTTATAAGTTATTTTCATCAGCACAAGCACTGGCCAGCGTTATTTCTCAGACACCAATCAACCGCATTAATTCATCTACAATTAGAACCGTGGCGTGCGGTTTGGCAAGTTCGATGACTTTCTTTTGCAACTGTTGCTGACGCGGCTCATCAGCCAGTAAACGTAGTGCCTCGTCGTATAAATCAGTAGCCGCCTGGGTGTCGGTAACCAGCAAAGCAGCTTCCCGACCACTGAGTGCCAGGGCATTTTTGGTTTGGTGGTCTTCGGCTACATTGGGTGAGGGCACCAGAATAGCAGCTTTCCCAGTTAAACACAACTCGCTGACCGACAAAGCGCCGGACCGGCTTATTACTACATCAGCGGCTGCGTAAGCCAAGTCCATTCGCTGGATAAATTCGTGGGCACAGAGGCCAGCGGCGGCAAACGGCGCTACTTGCTGCCGGGCTTCGTGGAAATACAGTTTGCCGGTTTGCCACAGCAATTGCACCCCCGCTTCGCGCAGCCGGACCAGCGCGGCAGCCGTGGCCAGGTTGAGCGTACGGGCACCCAGGCTGCCGCCAATTACAAGCAAGGTTTTATACTTTGCATTCAAGCCGAAAAAAGCCTGCGCTTCCGCTCGATTTCCGTGGGCTATTTCGGCCCGCACAGGGTTTCCAGTTACGACAATTTTGTTGGCCGGGAAAAATTTACCCATGCCCTCGTAAGCCACGCAAATTTTACTAACGCGCTTGGCCAATAATTTATTTACCAGCCCGGCGTAAGAATTTTGTTCCTGGATAAGGGCTGGAATTCCCCGACTTGTGGCCGCCAGCAATACCGGAGCCGAGGCATAGCCCCCCACCCCCACCACGGCATCGGGCCGGAAATCTTCCAACAACCAACCCGCCTTCCGCACCGCCCGGAATACCCGCACCGGGAACAACAGGTTTTGGGGAGTTAGCCGGCGTTGCAAGCCCGCAATGTTCAGGCCCACAATGTTGTAGCCCGCTTCGGGCACTCGCGTCATTTCCATGCGGCCGTTGGCCCCGACGAACAGAATTTCTGCCTCGGGGTAGCGGCGGCGCACCTCGTTGGCAATGGCCACAGCCGGGAAAATATGCCCGCCCGTGCCGCCCCCAGAAATGATGATTTTCATAATGCGGGCTGTTAGCTGATAGCTGTTAGTTACAGGTAAAAATATCAAAATTAAATTTAATTGACAATTGTCAATTAAAAACAAAAAGCTAACAGCTACAAGCTGTCAGCTAAAAGCTCAAATTTCTCAGCCCACCGCCACTTTGGGAATACGGGCCGTGTCGGCTGGCTCGCCGACCATTGGGCGAACCTCACGCTCTCCCCTACTCACGGCCAGAATAATACCGACGCTGATACCCGTGAAAATGAGCGATGTACCGCCCATACTCAATAGCGGCAACGGCAGGCCGGTGATGGGGCCGAGCCCCACGGCCACGCCCATGTTCACGAGCGCCTGCATCACAAGACTGAAACTCAGGCCCGCCGATAGCAAGCCGCCAAAAGCACCCGAGCTATTCATCACGGTTTTGAGGCCGCGGTATAAAAAAGCCAGGTATAAAAAAAGCACGGCCGCACCGCCAATCAGACCGTACTCTTCGATGATGATGGCGTAGATAAAGTCAGAGTACGGGTGCGGCAAAATATTGCGCTCGGTGCTGTTGCCAGGGCCTTTGCCAGCCACGCCGCCGGTAGCGATGGCAATGTAAGAGTGTTCGAGTTGGAAGGGCGTTTTTTTGGTGGGGTCGGAGAAGTTTTCGAGGCGCGATTGCACCGTTTTCCACCGTTGCCCGCTGGCCAGCGCTGCGCCGCCAACCGTTACGCCAATCACCACCATCACCAGCATTTGTTTAATCGGAACTCTGCCGATAAACATAAGCAGCAGGCAGGTAGCAAACAAAAGCGACGCGGTTGAGGCGTTGGTCAGCGCAATCAAACCGCAAATAATACCCACCCACAGCATCACCGGGAAGAGCGTCGTCCAGAAGTCGCCGAGGTGTTGTTGCCGCCGACTGAGCATGGAGGCCAAATGAGAAATCAGGGCTAATTTGGCGAGGTCGGACGGCTGAAAAGTTTGATTGATAACGGGAATGGTGAGCCAACGCGAGGCTTCGTTGATGTTGGAGCCCATCAAATATGTAAACAGTAACAACGGCACCGAAATCAATAATGCGTACAGCGCCAAGCGTGAATACAAGCGGTAATCGACGCGGTGCGCAAGCCACATAAAGCCCAAACCGACCAGAATAAGCCCGCTGTGTTTAAATAAAAAATGTTCGGTGTTGCCGTCCATTTTTTTGTAAGCCAATGTACCGGTCGCCGAATACACCACGGCAATGCTGATGAAAGAAAACAGCAGCACAATGGCCCATAAAATCGGGTCACCTTTCAGACTACGCTGAAAAATTGCTTTTATGGATTGGTCGTTTTGCATCTTTAGTTTTACCCTAAAACGAGTAGTTTATTCTGCCAGACAGGTAATTTTAATTTGCCTGATTTGGTAATTTTCTTACCTCTTCTGCAAATTGCTCGCCCCGGTCTTCGTAGTTTTTAAATAAATCGAAACTTGCGCAGCAAGGAGAAAGTAGCACCACGTCGCCGGGCGCGGCAATAGCTGCCGCTGCTTGCACGGCAGCGGCCATGCTGCGGGTTTCCTGAACCTGCGGCAATAGCGGCGCGAACGTAGATTTTAGCTTCTCGTTGTCGACACCCAGGCACACCAATGCTTTCACACGGGAGCTAGCCAGTCCAACTAAACTACTGTAATCGTTGCCCTTATCAGTGCCACCGGCAATCCAGACGATGGGCTGACGAAGTCCATCGAGCGCGTACCAGGCAGCTTCGACATTGGTTGCTTTGCTGTCGTTGATGAATTTCACACCGTTGATTTCCGCTACTATCTGCAAGCGGTGGTCGGCGTTACGGAAAGTGGCCAGCCCCGCTTCAATCTGCGCGGTGCTGAGACCAGCCACGCGAGCGGCCAACGCAGCAGCCAGCGTATTCTGACGATTGTGCTGGCCAATGAGCGGCGATGAAGCGGTATTTATTTCCTCTCCGTGCTCGCCGGAATAACCGCGACCGACGTTGGTGTAAAGCGTATCGGCAGTTCGGTAATAAGCGGCCAAATGCAGGTCGGGCCGGTGGTGCAGGCTGAAAGGCAGCTTGTACGCCTCAAGAAAAGCGCCCTGGTAATAGCGCGTTGTTACTTCGTCGTCGGCATTGTAGATAAAATGGCCCGTGCTATCAAGGTTGCGGATGATACGCAATTTGGCCTGGGCGTATTTTTCTAACGAGTACTCGTAGCGGTCGAGATGGTCGGGCGTGATATTGAGCAGAATGGCCACCCAGGGGCAAAAATCGTACGTGTCGTCGAGTTGAAATGAGCTTAATTCGACCACGTAGTAATCGAATTTGTCTTCAATTACCTGAGCCGCCAACGAAAAGCCGACGTTACCTGCCAGACCTACATTAAGTCCAGCTTCCTTCAGCAGGTGATAAGCAAGTAATGTGGTAGTGGTTTTACCATTAGTACCGGTAATGCAAATACACTTGGCCTTGGTGTAGCGGCCGGCAAATTCTATTTCGGAAATGATGGGGGTTTTATGCTTGCGGAGAGCTTGAATAATAGCTGCTTTTTCGGGAATACCAGGGCTTTTAATTACCTCATCGGCGGCCAATACCAACGCTTCGGTGTGCTGGTTTTCCTCGTAAGAAATATCCGCCTGCACAAGCTGCTGCTTATATTTTTCCTGAATACCGTTTCGGTCAGACACAAACACGGTGTGGCCTTTGGCCTGGGCCAGCAAGGCCGCGCCAATTCCACTTTCAGCAGCTCCGAGAATGACAATGTGCATACTGTAGTTAGCGTAATTTCAGGGTGACGAGGGTGATAACGGCCAGCATGATGCCGACAATCCAGAAGCGCGACACTATTTTAGATTCGTGGTAGCCCAATTTTTGGTAGTGGTGATGGAGCGGCGACATTCGCAGCAAACGGCGGCCCTCGCCGTACTTTTTGCGGGTGTATTTGAACCAGCCGACCTGTACAATAACCGATAAGTTTTCAATTAAAAATACGCCGCACAAAACCGGAATCAGCAATTCTTTGCGCACAATCAATGCCAGTACGGCGATGATACCGCCGAGGGCCAATGAGCCGGTATCGCCCATAAATACCTGCGCCGGGTACGAGTTGTACCACAAAAAACCAATGCAGGCCCCGACAAAAGCGGTACAGAAAATAACCAGTTCGCCGGAGTCAGGAATAAACATGACATCCAGGTAATCAGCAAGTAGCGCGTTGCCGCTCACGAAAGCGAAAATAGCCAGCGTAATTCCAATAATGGCCGAAGTGCCCGCCGCGAGTCCGTCAAGGCCATCGGTGATGTTGGCCCCGTTGCTGACGGCCGTTATCAGGAAAATTACAATGGGAATGTAGAGAAAAGCGTACAAACCATTGAATAGAGAGCCCGCCGTAGCGAATAAATCGCCGTAATTGAGTTCGTTATTTTTCATGAACGGCACGGTTGTAATCATCAGGTGTACATCGTTGTACACTTTAGTCGCATCGACGGCCGAGAACGTGCCATTGGGCAAAATATATTCGCGCACCGTCACTTCGTTCGAAAAGAACAGCACCCAACCCACCGTAAGGCCCAAGCCTACCTGCCCAAGCACCTTAAAGCGGCCACTTAGTCCATCTTTATTCTTGCGAAAAACTTTGATGTAGTCATCCAAAAACCCAATCAAGCCAAGCCATACAGTGCTCAATATCATCAAAATGATGTAGATATTGCGCAAACGAGCCAGTAGGATAACCGGCACCAGAATAGCCAGAATGATGATAAGGCCGCCCATGGTAGGCGTACCTTTCTTCTCGTTTTGTCCTTGTAAGCCCAGGTCGCGGATGCTTTCGCCAACCTGTTTTTTCTGGAGCAGCTTGATGAGGCGATGACCGAAAATCTGGGCGATAAGCAGCGAAACCACCACTGCCAGCGCCGCCCTGAAAGTGGTATATTGAAACACCCCGACACCAGGCAGGTGGTAGTGTTCGTGCAGGTAACGGAAAAGGTAGTAGAGCATTCTTTTTTAGCTGTTAGCCAGTAGCCGTTAGCTATCAGCTTTTTTGTTGTTGGGCGAAAATATCCAGTAGGATTTGCTTGTCGTCGAAAGGGGATTTTACGCCTTTTATTTCCTGGTAATTTTCGTGGCCTTTGCCGGCTACCAGCACGATATCGTCGGGGCCAGCCAGGGCTACGGCGGCAGCGATGGCGGCGCGGCGGTCTTCAATAACCTGCACTTTGGGGGCATCCACGACCGCCACGCCGGCCCGCATTTCGACCAGGATGGCGGCGGGGTCCTCGAAGCGGGGGTTGTCGGAGGTAAGCACAGCGGCCTCGGAGTGGCGGGCGGCGAGGGCGGCCATGACGGGGCGTTTGGCGGCATCGCGGTTGCCGCCGCAGCCGACTACCGTAACAAGGCGCTGCTCGGGGCGGCGGATTTCCAGAATCGTATTCAGCACGTTTTCAAGGGCATCGGGCGTATGGGCGTAGTCGATGATGCCGATGCGGCGACCGTGTGGGTCGGCTACTGGCTCGAAGCGGCCGGGTGCGGTGCTGAGACCGGAGAGAACGGTGAGCACCTCGGTGGGGTCTTCGCCGAGCAGCACGGCGGCCCCGTACACGGCCATCAGGTTGTAGGCGTTGAACACGCCGATGAGGCGAAATTGCACCTCGCGGGCTTCGATTTCGAGGTGCAGGCCCTGCAGGTCGTTGTCGATGAGGCGGGCGCGGAATGTGGCGGGGCCGCGCAACGAATAATTTTCGCGGCGGGCGGCCGTGTTTTGCAGCATCACGGCCCCGCGCTTGTCGTCGGCATTGGTGAGGGCAAAGGCGGTTTTGGGCAGCGCGTCAAAAAAGCCTTTTTTGGCTCTCAAATAATTATCGAACGTGCCGTGATAATCGAGGTGGTCGTGGGTGATGTTGGTAAAAATACCGCCCGCAAACCGCAGAGCCGCAACGCGGTGCTGCGCCACGGCGTGGCTGCTGACCTCCATGCAAGCGTGGGTACAACCGGCGGCTACCATACGAGCCAACAGGGCGTTGAGGCGGATGCTGTCGGGGGTGGTGTGCGTGGCCGGAATGACCTCCTCGTCAATCTGATTTTGCACCGTGCTGAGCAGACCGGCATGGTAGCCGAACTCGCGTAATAATCTGTGCAGCAGCGTAGCGCAAGTGGTTTTGCCGTTGGTGCCCGTCACGCCCACCAACGTGAGCTGCCGCGAGGGATGGCCGTAAAAGGCCGACGCGACGTGGGCCAGGGCTTCGGCCGAATTAGCAACCTGCACGTAGGCGGTACCGGGGTTGAGCTGGGCGGGTAGCTCTTCGCACAGTATGGCCGTAGCACCCTGCTGCACAGCGGTTTCGATAAACTTGTGGCCGTCGGTAGCGGTGCCGCGCAGGGCGCAAAAAAGATGGCCGGGAGCCACTTCCCGCGAGTCGAGCGTCAGGGCCGTAATGGGCGCGTCGGCGGGGCCGTGCTGGGCAAGCACGGGTACGTCGGTGAGGAGGGAGAAGAGCGGCAGGGAAGTCATCTAGCGCAAGGTTTTGCGGGGTTGAAAATAGGTTTTGCGTTTTTTTAAATTCGATTACGTGCGAAGGATAATTGGTTTTTCTGGCTTAATTTTTTT
>JANYFQ010000060.1 GCA_025362615.1 Hymenobacter sp.
CCTCGTCGTAGCTCGTGCCCGCGCGGTTGGCCAGGTTAACCATGAAGTCGCAGCAGTACAGGAACGCAAACGACCCCAGTTTGCCCACCGCGTGAAGCCCCGCGCTCATGCCCGCTGCCGCCGAAGCTGCCGGATGAGGCCCGCGTCGCGCACCGCCCCGTAGGTGAGCCACAGCAGCGCCCCCGGCACGGCCACCAGGTACAACAGGATGTTCGCCAGCACGTAAGCTGCCCCGCTTCCGCCCACCGATAGCGCCCGGATGGTCAGCCCGTACATCGGCCGCAACCTCCAGAAAATCGGGCTGTTGGCGGCCGTGGCGTGGGGGCAGCCGTGCGCCGTGCAGTAGCGGGTGCAACGGGCCGCCACGTAGGCACTCGTGGGCCGGTGCGGGGCCGTGTAATTCACCCAGAACCCGAAGGCGGGGAAAAGGGCGGCCAGGAGCAGGGTGAGAAGGAGGGGGCGCATGGGAAGCGGGAGTTGGGGCAGGCGCAAATTTACCCTGCCCGGTGGTGCCGACGGTTGTTTTGTTGCCGGGGCCTGCGCCCAACGCGGGCGGCTTTACCGGCTGGCCCGCGCTTTTTTCTAGCGTGTTCGTTGCTTATGCTTTAACTTCGTTTCATGAAGTACTGCTTGAAGCGAAACGCGCCCCTGCTGCTGGCCCTGCTGCTGCCCCTGGCCACCCTGGCCCAGCAGGCCCCGCCGCTGCTGCCCGATACCGTGCAGGTGCAGCTTCAGCTTCAGCCCGATTCGCTGGCGGCCGAGCCGGTGGAACCGGCGGCCATCGACTCGGCCCGCCTGGAGTGGCTGCGCACCCCGCCCACGGCCCGCGACCTGGTGTGCGACCGCATGGGCTGCATCGAAACCGACGTGCCCCACCGCTTCAACAACGCCGTGATGAGCTACGTGACGCTTTTTACGGCCCGCAACCGGGGTTATATGCAGCGGGTGCTGGAACGGGAGAATTTTTACTTTCCCATCTTCGAGAAGTACCTGGCCCAGTACCATTTACCTACTGATTTGAAATACCTGGCCGTGGTGGAGTCGTCGCTGATTCCGACCGCCAAATCGCCCGTCGGGGCTACCGGGCTGTGGCAGTTTATGGGGCCGACGGCGGGCGACCTCAAGCTACGGCGCGACGAGTGGGTGGACGAGCGCATGGCTCCCGAAAAAGCCACCGAGGCCGCCTGCAAACACCTGCGTTACCTGTATGGCGTTTTTCATGATTGGGAACTGGTGCTGGCGGCCTACAACTGGGGCGCGGGCAATATGCAGCGCACCATGCGCCGCACCGGGCAGCGCACGTTCTGGGATTTGTACCCGCACCTGCCTGCCGAAACGCGCAACTACGTGCCCACCTTCACGGCCATCATGTACTCGATGAAGTACGCCCAGGCCCACGGGCTGCATTCCGATAAGCTCGCCTATCAGTACGCCGAAGCGCTGGATACGTTGAACTTGAAAGGGCAACCCTTTGACTTACGCCGCCTGAGCCGCGCCCTGGGCTACGCCGATTCGCTGTACCTGGTGCGCTTCAACCCCGAGTTGCGCCGGGCAGGGCTGCCGGCCGGCTACCGGCCCTACGTGCTGCACTACCCGGCCGCCAAGCGCGAGAACCTGGGCGGGGCCGATTACGGCACCCTCGTGGCTTATTGCGCCCCGCTGGTAGCGCAGCCGCAGCCGTTATTTCCGTTGCCCCCGCGCCTCGACGGCGTGGAGCCCTGGCCCCAGCAGCAGGCCCAACTGACCGCCACGGCCGGCCCCCGCGAAGCCAACGACGCGGCGACTCCGCGCTTCCGGCGCGTAACGCACAAGGTGCGCCGGGGCGAAACCCTGGCTTCGGTAGCGGCTGAGTTTGATGTTTCGCCCAGCCAGCTACGGCGCTGGAACGGCTTGGCTAAGGGCAGCCGGGCGCGGCCGGGGCAGAAGCTGGTGGCCTTCGTGCCGCTGCCGGCCGCGTCGGGCACCGCCCCCCGGTCGGCAACGGCGACAGTGCCGGCCGCTATCGTTCCGATGGTTATTTCGGCCGGGGAACTGCCGGTGGTAGCGGCCGTTTCGCTGGTTGGCCCGTCGGCCACAGAAGTTGCGGACCGCCGCGAGCTGGCGGCTGCTAACGCCCGCGAAGTCGCCCGCCTTGCCGCCGCCGCCGAGCAGGAGCGGCAGCAGCAGGTCCGCCTGGCCCAACTGCGGAGCCGGCAGGAGCGCACCCAGCGGGCTGCCGCACAAATTGCCGCCGTGCAAGCTCGCGCCGAAGCCCGCACCGCCGCCTTCGCCGCCCGCGTAGCCGCCGCCGCCCGCAAGGCTGAACTAGCCGCCGAAGAGGAAGTTGCAACGAACGCCGTGGCGGCGGTAGCTCCCGTCGCTGGCCCTGCTCCTGACCCTAGCCCTGGTTCTGGTTCTGACGCTGAAGTCGTTGCGCCCGCGCCGCTGGTCGCCCCGCGTACTCTGCTTGCTTCGCGCCCCACCCCGGAGCGCCCGGCTGCCACGAAAATCAAAAAATCCCGGCCCGCCGAAGCAGCAAGCGTTTACACCGTGCAGCCCGGCGATTACCTCACCCGGCTGGCCCGCGAGCGCGGCCTGACGGTGGCCCAGCTCGTGGCCTGGAACGGCCTGCGCTCGGAAACCGTGGTGCCCGGCCAGCGCCTGCGCCTCGCGGCCCCGGCCGCTACCGATGCCCCGCACGGCGCGGCAGCCACCTCGAAGGTGCCCGCGCCCGCCGATGTATCCAAAACCCACCTCGTGCAGCCTGGCGACACGCTTTACAACATTTCCCGCCGCTTCGGGGTAAGCGTGCAACAGCTCCGCGAACTCAACCACCTCACCACTGACGAGGTGCAATTGGGGCAGAAGCTGCTAGTGCCGCAGGGGTAGGGGCCACCCGCTTGGCGAGGAAAAAGCACCTGGGCTGGCCAGTTGCGTGCTTGCCCCGGCAGTTGCAGCAAGCAGGAGCCCGCTGCACCCCGGCTACCGCACCGCTACCGCTTGGGGTGCGCCCGGTTGCCGCGGCTGGAGTCGTAGCCGGCGGCGGGGTTGCGAAAAAATGCAAACCAGACGACAATCAGCACCACCAGCGTAGCCGCCAGCACGGCCAGCGTGGTGCCGCTGCGGAGCAGGGTAGTGGTGCTGATGAGGTCCAGGCCCCAGATGTGCAGGGCCAGCAGGCCGGCCAGGGCCACGGCCAACAGCAAAATGACGACTCCCAGGAGTTGTTTTATAAGCGGTTAGAGCTGGTCGAGCCAGGGTTTTTTCTTGAGGTCGAATTCTTCCTGGGTGATGATGCCTTCGGTGAGCAACACCTTGAGCTTCTGAAGCTGCTGCACGGGGTCGGCGCCGGTGGGGGCGACGAGGGCCTGGTCTTTTTGGGTGGCGAAAACCCGGCCCAGTTCGGCGCCAGCGCCCAGTTGCAGGCCCGCGCCGGCCAGGCCGCTTTCGTTGCGGGCCGCGTCGCGCAGGGCTTTGAGCTTCTCCAGGTCCGCGTAGGCCAGGCCCCCGGCGGCGGCGGCCTGGGTGTCGGCCGTAACATCGGCGATGCGGCCGATGCGCTGCTGGGTGGCGGCGTCGAACACGGTGCCGTTGATGCGGAAATCGGTCAGCTCGCAGCCGATGCGGGCAAAATCCGGGGCCAGCAGCTCGCGCAAGCTCTCCGAGAGCGGGGCAAGCTGGGCATCAATGTGCTGGTACGAAAACTGCGCGGCTGCCAGCTGCGTGGCCAGCACCTGCGGCAGCCGGCTTTGCAGCAACGCCTTGGCCTGCTGAATGGTGTAGCTGTCCTGCTGCCCGGCAATTTCGGTAAAAAACAGGCGGGCATCGGCCAGGCGAAACGAGAAATTGCCGTTGGCCCCCAGCTCCACGGGAAGCTGGTACACCGGGTCGAGGTACTTGATGGCCATGGCCGTGCCCCAGGGCTGGTTCACCACTTCGGCCTGCCGGAAGAAGTACACCCGCACTTTGTGCTCGCTTTCGAAGCCGGTGGCCAGCTTGGTGAGGGTGGTGAGAAACGGGGTGTTTTCGGTGGCCAGGTTATAAATGCCCTCGGCGGTCAGCACGTCCACCACGCGGCCTTCGTACACCAGCAGCGCCCCCTGCCCCGGCCCAACAATGAGCTTGCTGGCGTTTTTAAGCTCGTTGTTTTCCGACGGAAACTTGTGCAGCAGCTCCCCCGGCTGGGGGTTGCCCCATTCGATGACAACGGCCAATTGGTTGCGGAAGAAGCTGAAGCTCATGCTTGACAAGTGAATACGTTGGGGAATAAACCGAACCGCCTGGCGGCTAAAGTGTCTTTTCGGGTTGGGTCAGCACGCCGCTCAGGCTGATGACGAACGCCGCTGAGCCGTCGCGCAGGGCAAAGCCGGCCGGGTAGCGCCGGGCCTCGTCGGGCATACTGGGGCTGGGCAGCGGCCGAGTAAACACGATGGCCCCGGTGCGGGCGTTGAGGCACTGCACGGTGGCAACGGCCGTGGGCGCAGCTGTGGGCTTGAAGGCAATAAGCACGTACTCAGCATCGGAGCAGAGCACACGCGGCTCAAAATAAAGCCGGCCGGGGGTGAAATCGGCGTAGGACAGCACCCGCGATTCTTTCAGGTCGTAGGTCGTGGTCAGCACTTTGCGGTGCGGGTCGGCATCGGTGAACACCCCCGACCCGCCGTAGTCGTCTTCCCACGAAAAGCGCGGCAGAATTTGGGGGCCGCCGGGGTTGGTGCGGCACAGGTACTTGAGGAGCAGGAATTTTTCTTCGGGGTATTGCAGGCTTTTGTCGCTGAAAATAAACCGGGTTTCGTTGGGGCTGCCGGGCCGCAGGCTTTCGAAGCCGTGCCGGGCTTTGTACAAACCGTCTTTGGTGTAAACGGTGCCGGTGCGGGGAAAAAAGTTGAGGTTGCGCCCGTCGTTGGTGAAAAGGTCAAAATAGTCGCCGTAGTCGTCGTCGCCGGCTTCCACGGTGGCCACGCCGCTGGCCAACTCGGCCTGGCCCTGAAACAGTGTTTTGGTCACGTCCTTAATCGTGTTGGTGGCGGTGTTCACCCGAAAAACGGCGGCTTTATTGACGATGCAGTACAGCTCACCGTTGCTGAATTGCTTGAGGTCGAAGTCGATGCGCTCGCCGCCGGCGGGCGTGGGCACGGGCTCTTCGTGCAGCACCGCGCCGGTGGCGGCATCGGCAAACACCGCGTAGCTGCTGCTTTTGGTGGAGCCGCTGTAGCGGCGCTCGCCCACCTGAAACAGCCGGGGCTGCTGCTGCGGCCCCAGGTAAAGCTGCGATTCGTCGGCGCTGAAAGAGTGGGTTTCCACTTCCTTTTCCCGGCCCGCGCCCGTCGTCACGGAGTATTGGGGCACCGCGTACGGAACGGGCTGATTGCCACCGGCCAGCCACCGCGAAGCGTACACCAGCAGCAGCGCCACCACGGCAATCACCCCCACCAGCACGCCGCGCGGGGCCGCCGGGGTTGCCACGGGCGCAGCGGCCGGCCGCACGGTGTAATTGACGTTGATGTCGTCGTTGTCGAGGAAGTATTCCGTGCCGCAGTTCTCGCAGCGAAACACGTCGGGGCGCACCTCAACCTTCTGGGAACTGCCGCACTTGGGGCACTGAATTGCTTTGATTGCTTTGGCCATGCGAGCAGATGGGTTGCCGCAAGGAAGCGGCAGGGCGGGGGGCGTGTACGCGCAAATTTACGTCGCCGCTGGCGCTGCCCGAAACCAGCCGGGCCGGCCACCGGCCCGCAGCCGGGGGCGCGGCGTACTTTTGCGCCCCGCCCGCCCCCATTTTCCATGCTCAAAATCAACCCCCAGGACGCCCTCGACTACCATTCCCAGGAGCCTGCCGGCAAGCTCGAAGTAGTGCCCACCAAGCCCATGAGCACCCAGTTCGACCTCGCGCTGGCCTACTCGCCGGGCGTGGCCGAGCCCTGCAAAGCCATCGCCGCCAACCCCGACGACGTGTACAAGTACACCGCCAAGGGCAACCTGGTGGCCGTGATTACCAACGGCACGGCGGTGCTCGGGCTGGGCAACATCGGCCCCGCCGCCAGCAAGCCCGTCATGGAAGGCAAAGGCGTGCTGTTCAAGAAGTTTGCGGGCATCGACTGCTTCGACATCGAGATTGACGCGCAGGACCCCGACGAGTTTATCCGCATCGTCAAGAGCCTGGAGCCCACGTTTGGCGGCATCAATCTGGAGGACATCAAGGCCCCGGAGTGCTTTCGGATTGAAACCGAATTGCGCGAGCTGATGAACATTCCGCTCATGCACGACGACCAGCACGGCACGGCCATCATTACGTCGGCGGCGCTGCTCAACGGGCTGGAAATTGTGGGCAAGCGGATTGACGAAATCAAGCTCGTCGTGAGTGGGGCGGGGGCGGCGGCCGTGTCGTGCCTGCGGCTGTACCTGGCG
>JANYFQ010000120.1 GCA_025362615.1 Hymenobacter sp.
AAAACCCAACACCTAAAACCCAGCACCCAGCACCCAGCACCCAGCACCCAAAACCCAACACTCAAAACCCAGCACCCAACACCCAACACTCAGAACCCAACACCCTCAGCTCAACAGCCTTAAACTCTCGGGCGCTATCAAGACCGAGGCGGCATAGCGGCCGGCCACCGGTCCGTTTTCGAGTTTGAGTACGCCCCGCGGGCAGGCCGTGGCGCACATACCGCAACCCACACAACTGGCCCGGATGATGGGTTCGCCGCGCTGGGCATACTGCTTCACGTCGATGCCCATCTCGCAGATATTCGAGCAGTTGCCGCACGAAATGCACTGCCCGCCGTTGGTGCTGATGCGGAAGCGGGAGAAGTGCTTTTGCAGCAGGCCCAGGTAAGCGGCCATCGGGCAGCCGAAGCGGCACCACACCCGCGCCCCCAGAATCGGGTAAAAACCCACGCCCACCACCCCCGAAAACACCGCGCCCACTACAAAACCATAGGTTTTGGAAAGCGCATCGAGCGGACTGACGTTGCTGAAAAAGGCCAGCGGCGCGGGGTGTGCCGTAGTGGCCCAGGCGGGCAGCTTCCCAGCTGCACCCAGCCACAATAAAACGGTGATGAGCGTGATGAGGCCCAGAATAGGGTACACCAATCGTACTTCCAACCGCCAGGCGGCCTGACTTTTATCGGCCAGGTGGCGGTAGGGGTCGCCGGCGGTTTCGGCCAGGCCGCCGCAGCCGCACACCCACGAGCAGTACCAGCGCTTGCCGAAAAAGTAGGTCAGCACCGGCGTGGCCGCGAAGCTCATCACTGCGCCCCACACCACCAGGAATACACCCAGCCCCGGCCCGCTGGCCAGTGCCCGCATATCACTGGGGAACAAATAGTTGTGCTTAAGCGGCCAGAAGTAGGTGAAGTAAAATTCGGGCTGTTGAAAAAACAGTAGTAGCCCCGGCAGCAAGTAAGCAAACCCCAACTGGAAAAACACCAGCGACCCCGTGCGGAGCAGGTGATAGCGTGTGTGCCGGTACTTGAACATGGCCCGTGCGCCCATCAGCCCCACGGCCAGCGTGTAAAACGTGCCGTACAAAAACCATTGGTCGGCGGCCCGCCCGCGCAGCGCCTGGCTGAACCCATCGAGGGCGTGAATGACGGGCGAAAGCAGGCCGAAATTGCCATTGCCGTCGTTGCCGCTGAACCAGTACAGAATAACGTAGAACGCTGTGAGCAGCAGCCCGGTAATCCAGGCCAACGCCCCACGAGCGGAGCTGCCCTGCGTCCAGATGCCATCCAGGTGGACCCCGGCCGGGCGGGTGGCCCCGAAGGTGGCGCGGCTCCAGCCCAGGGTGCCGGCGCTCGTCAGGGCCAGGGCCGCGCCCAGCCACCAGCCGGCGCGGGCGACGTCGGCCAGGCACAGGGCCAGGGCCAGCAATCCGGCGGCCACCAAACCCAGCCAGCCCCGTTGGGCGGCAGTGAGGGGCGGGGCATCGGCGAAAAGTAGGGTAGGAGTCACGATTAGAAGCTGTTAGAACGTAGAACCAGGGCTTTATCTGTAATAATTGGGCCGTCTTTTGTGATTTGGTGCAAGGATTCGACCACTGAGGTTAGTCCCGAAAAAAAATTTCGCCGGGGTCGTGTTCGTGGTCCTCGTCGTGGTGATGGTGGTGGGGCGGCTCGGGCTTGCCGAAGTAGTTTCGCAAGGTGCCGAAGATGTAAAAGGTTGTCCAGCACACATAAAGCCAGCCAAAGCCGGGCGGCGTAGCCCAGGCCCCCAGTTGCAGCACGGCGTGGGCTCCGGCCGACATGAGCAGGCCCACCACGGCCACGACCTGAAAGCTGTTGAGAGCAGCGGGGCGGTAGAGTTTATCGAAGTTCATTGGGTTTTAATTGTTTAATTGTTAAATTGTTAGCTGTTGTGGGTTTGCTGTTCTGGAGTATGTCACGCAGTGGGCGTAGTGTCGTTCTGGGCAAGTATGAGCAACAATTAAACAATGCAACAATTCAGCAATTAATCTAACCACACCGCGAAGGAGGCCCGCAAAGCGGCGTGGTGCTGGCGGGCAAATTCGGGGTCGAAGGCGGCGCGGGGCCACTCGGCCAATACCTGCGCCAGCGGGGCAGCGGCGCGGAGCCAGGCATCGCAAATGTCGTGGCGCAGCCGCAGGCCCAGGGCATTGACACCCAGTAGCTTGTGTGGAACATCGGTTTCAAAGTACAAGCGTAGTCCGTGGCGGCCGGTGGCGTGTTGCCAGAACGCCGACGTTCGTCCGGCTCCGTCCGGGGCGGCCGGGGCCTGGCCGTAGGTCTGGTACTCGAGGTGAAAGAATTTGGCCGAGTTGAACCACGGCCCGCGTTGGTAGTCACTGGCTTGGCCCGCTATCGTATGGGCTACCGTCTGGCCCTGGGCGCGGCCGGTGTACCAGAGCTGCTCGATGGCTACCTGGCCCGCGCCGGGTGTGCGCAACTGGGCGCAGTCGCCGGCAGCGAATACGCCCGGCAGATTGGTTTGCAACCTGTTATCTACCAGATAGCCCTGGTCGGTGGCCAGGCCGGGGGCCGTGAGGCTGAGGTTGGGCTGCACCCCCACGGCCAGGCCGACCCACTGGCAGGCCAACTCGGTGCCAGCGGTGGTGCGCACGGCCCGTACCCGCCCGTTGGCATCGCCCAGAATTTCGGCTATTTCGCTGTGGTAGTGCGCGTCAATCTTATTCTCAACGAGCTGCTGGGCGACCAGTGCGGCCTCGGCGGGCGGCAGTACGCCGGCCCAGTAGTGGCCATCGCGAATCAGGAGCGTCGTGGCGATGCGGCGGCTGTGCAGCATTTCGGCCAGCTCGATGCCAACGAGGCCCCCGCCGGCTACCACACCCCGGCTAATGCCTTGGGTAAGCTGTTGCATCTGCACCACATCAGTCAGATTATAAAAGGTTTGCACACCGGTTAAATCCTGTCCAGGGCAAGCGGGCCGGCGGCTGACGGAGCCGGTGGCCAGCAGCAGGGCATCGTAGGGCAAAGCTGGGCCATCGGCCAAGTGCAGCAGGCGGGCGGTGGGGTCGAGGCCCACGGCGCGGTTTTGCACGAGCTCGATGCGTTGTTGGGTCCACAGGTCGTCGGCGTGGGGTTTGATGTCGGCCGGGCGCAACTGCCCGGTGTAGAGGTACATCAGGGCCGGGCGGCTGTAGTGGTGGGGCGTTTCGTCGGCCACCAGCGTGATGTGGGCATCGGGGCGTAGGCGGCGCAGCTCCAGGGCGCAGCTGCTGCCGGCCACGCCGTTGCCGACGATGAGCACGCGAAACGGGAACGGGGTGGGCACGGCGGCGGGTGCAAGGGTGAGACGATGGAGGCGGCTGGTCCGCCGCTGCTGGGGCCGCAAGTTCGCACCCAAACGTCGCCTAGAGCGATTTCGGAGTCAGTGTACGTGTTTTGGTAGTGCTGTTTTTGTAATGCGAAACATGGCCTTGAAACGTACTTCCGGGCACTATTCAGCATTACAAAAACAGCACCATCCGTGTTTTATGTACCACCAAGCTGTGCTG
>JANYFQ010000157.1 GCA_025362615.1 Hymenobacter sp.
TAGCCGGCTTCGGTGAGCACGGTGGCGTCGGCGATGCAGAAGGGCACTTGCAGGATTTTGGCCAGCATCCGGGCCAGGAAGGTTTTGCCGGTGCCGGTTTCGCCCACCATGATGATGTTGGACTTTTCAATCTGCACTTCGTCGCCTTCTTCCTGCTTCTGCATCAGGCGCTTGTAGTGGTTGTACACGGCCACGGCCATCACGCGCTTGGCCTCGTCCTGGCCCACCACGTACTGGTCGAGGTGTTCCTTGATGGCGCGGGGCTTGAGCAGGTTGAACTTGGGGCGCTTGCCGGCCTCCTGCGCCTTCATTTCTTCCGAAAGAATTTTCTGGGCCTGGGCCACGCACTCTTCGCAGATGTGCGCATTGACCCCGGAAATCATCACAGCGACTTCGCGCTTGGATTTATTGCAAAACGAGCAGGCGGGTTCGGGCATTGGGGAGATGAAAACGAGGCGGCGCGGCGAAATTGATAAAAGGGCTGCAAAGATACGCCGCCCGCTGCCCAGGCAGCGGGCGCTACTTGGCCAAAGTCGAAACTCAGGGCCAGCCACCACCCCAAAGCCCAGTGCTGGAATAGCAAACAATCCCGCCCAAAACCAAAAAAGCACCCCGCCAAAACGGGGTGCTTTTTTCATAACCAATTGCTCACAGCCAAAAACCGCCGCAATCAATCCGTGAAATCACGGTTAATCATTCTAAATCAGTGATTAGTCGGAAGTCTTGGCATACCGCAGCCGGTCGTTTTCGTCCAGCAAAATCTTGCGCATCCGCACCGACTTGGGCGTCACTTCCAGGTACTCGTCCTTTTGGATGTACTCCATGGCTTCTTCCAGCGAAAACTGGCGCTTGGGCACAATCTTGGCGTTGTCGTCGGTGCCGCTGGCCCGCATATTGGTCAGCTTTTTGCCTTTCTGAATGTTGATGGTCAGGTCGTTGGGGCGGGTATGCTCGCCAATTACCTGGCCGGCGTACACTTCCTCGCCGGGGTCCACGAAGAACGAGCCGCGGTCCTGCATCTTGTCGATGGTGTAGGCCGTGCCGGGGCCGGTTTCCAGCGAAATCAGCGAGCCCGAAATCCGGCCCGGAATGGTGCCCTTGTGCTCCTCGTAGTCCACAAAACGGTGGTTCATGATGGCTTCGCCGCCGGTGGCCGTCAGCACGTTGTTGCGCAGGCCAATCAGGCCCCGGCTCGGAATACTGAACTCCAGGTGCTGCAAGTCGCCTTTGGGCTCCATGATGGTCATCTCGCCCTTCCGCATACTCACCAGCTCGATGACTTTGCCGGCCGATTCCTCCGGCACGTCCACCACCAGCAACTCAATGGGTTCGAGGCGCTTGCCTTTGTCGTCTTCCTTAAACAGCACCTGCGGCTGGCCCACTTGCAACTCGTAGCCCTCGCGGCGCATGGTTTCAATCAGCACCGACAAGTGCAGAATGCCACGCCCAAACACGAGGAAGGTATCCTCCTTGTCGGTCGCTTCCACGCGCAAGGCGAGGTTCTTCTCAGTCTCCTTAAACAGCCGGTCGCGCAGGTGGCGCGAGGTCACGAACTTGCCCTCCTTGCCAAAAAACGGCGAGTTGTTGATGGTGAAGAGCATATTCATCGTCGGCTCATCAATGCTGATGCGCTCCAACTGTTCGGGGTTCTCGTTGTCGGCCAGCGTGTCACCGATGTCGAAGCCTTCGATGCCCGACACGGCGCAGATTTCGCCGCTGCTCACCTCGCTCACCTTGTTGCGTCCCAGGCCCTCAAATACGTGCAGCTCCCGGATTTTCACTTTCTTGACGCTGCCGTCGGCCTTCATCAGGCTCATGTTGGTGCCTTCCTTGAGCGTGCCGCGATGCACCCGCCCGATGGCAATGCGGCCCACGAACGACGAATAGTCGAGCGAGGTAATTTGCATCTGGGGGGTGCCATCCAGCGTCGGGGCCGGCGGAATGGAGGCCACCACGGCATCGAGCAGCGGGATGAGGTCGGTCGTTTTGGTCTTCCAGTCGGTGCTCATCCAGCCCTGCTTGCTTGACCCGTAGAGGGTTACGAAGTCCAGTTGGTCTTCGCTGGCACCGAGGTTGAACATCAGGTCGAACACCTGCTCGTGTACTTCGTCGGGGCGGCAGTTTTCCTTGTCCACCTTGTTCACCACCACAATGGGCTTGAGGCCCAGGTCGATGGCCTTGCCCAGCACGAAGCGCGTCTGCGGCATGGCACCTTCAAAGGCATCCACGAGCAGCAACACGCCGTCGGCCAGTTTTAGCACCCGCTCCACCTCGCCGCCGAAGTCGGCGTGACCAGGGGTGTCGATGATGTTGATTTTTACGTCTTTGTAGCGGACCGATACGTTTTTCGAAACGATGGTAATGCCGCGCTCGCGCTCCAGGGGGTTGTCGTCGAGGATGAGGTCGTCGAAGTGCTGGTGCGCGTCGAAAATCTTGGAAGCGTGGATGATTTTATCTACGAGGGTCGTCTTGCCGTGGTCAACGTGGGCGATGATGGCAATATTCCGAATGTTTTGGGCCATGAAACTTGTTTTTTTGCGGGTGCAAAGGTACGGATTTTCAGGGGCCTTTCCGAGTAAAGGTTTTGTGATGCTCTCGTTCCGTGGGTTTTCAACCCGCCCCGCCCCGCCGCAAGATGGTTTTTGCCCCCGCGCTTCCCGTTGCTTGTAAGGTTACGCACCCCTTGCCTACTACCCCAGCGCCGCGCATCCGAACGCTGCCTCGGCTTCGTTTGTTACCTCGCCAATTTCTCCCCAACCCCTTCTCCCATGCGCTCCTCGCTTCTGGTTGCCCTGCTCTCCGTTGTCACCCTCAGTCCCGCCTGCTCCCAGAAAAAGCCCGGTCAGGCTGGGCCTACCGGCTCCAAAGGTGCGGTCGTTCAAACCCAACAACACCCCCAACCTACGCCCGTTACGGGCAAAGCCGGCGAGTTTGCGGTGCTCAAAACCGATGCCGAGTGGAAGCGTCAGCTCACTCCGGCCCAGTACTATATTCTGCGCCAGCAGGGCACCGAACCACCTTTCAAAAATAAATATTACGACAACCACGCCGCCGGCAATTATTATTGCGCCGCCGACCGCAACCTGCTGTTCAGTTCCGCCACCAAGTTTGAGAGCGGCACCGGCTGGCCCAGCTTTTTTGCTCCCGCCACCGCCACCAGCGTCAAAGTAGCTTCCGATAACACGTTGGGCATGAGCCGCGACGAAATTGTGTGCGCCAAGTGCGGCGGCCACCTCGGCCACGTTTTCAACGACGGCCCCGAGCCCACCGGTCAACGCTACTGCATGGATTCGGATGCCATGCTTTTTGAGAAGAAATAGACCCCGGCAATGGGGCAGTGCCGCGCCGCGCCGCCCCAACTTCGCCCCAACGCCCTGCGTACCAAGCGCCCTGCCTGTTCTGGGCAGGGCGCTTTTTCTTGACAACCCCCATGCGTTACGTCCTTGCCCTTGCGTTGCTTTCGGCCTGCACCGCCGCCGAACAAACCGCCGAAACCGCCGCGCCCAGCGCCCAGTCCGTGCCCACAACCGTCAATTCCGATGCCGACCGCCGCGCCATTTACCAAAGCGACGGGGGCCGCTCCGGGGCCGGTGCCCGGCCCGACGCCACGCCCAACGCCGTGCGCCTCGGCGAACAGGCATCCGACATCAACAGCCGCAAACGCGTCGAAACCCTGGGCACCAACGACCCCAACAACTCCACCCCCGAAACCCGCCTCCAGCGCCTCGACAACGACCCCGTACCCATCGTACCGCCCGCTACCACCCGCCAGAGCAACCCGCCGGGCACCCGATAAGTAGCTGTCCGCCGTGTTTTAACGACAACAACTGGTTGCATACACAAGCGGATTCCCCAAGCCAGAAAGTCCCCCTCCAGCATCGCGCCAGAGGGGGACTTTTCAGTTGCAATGCCGCAACGAGCGGGAAATTATTCCGCTGCTGTGGCGCTATTGGCGCTGCTGTTTGTCTCGTTGGCTATTGCTTTGGCGGCTGCCGGACGGCCGCGCCGGGCACCCGTGGTGGCGGTGGCGGTGCCCGTGGTGGCGGCGGCTGTTGTGGCGGCGGCACCGGGCTTGCGGCCGGGCTTCTGCCGGGCCTCGCCGCTGGCGGTGGTGGCCGAAGTCGCAACGCGGGTTTTGCGTGGCGAGCCGTTCTTGTTCAGGCTGGGCGTTTTTTCGGGCTTCGATGCAGCTTTGCGGCCCCGGCCAGGGGCAGCAACTCCTTCGTTTTCATCGCCGGTTGGGGTAGTGCTGTTGCTCGTGGTGATGGAATCGTAGTGGCGCACAATGGTGTGCAGCGCCTGCTCAAACATCCGCTCGGTGTCGCCGTCGAGGCGCTTGGTGGCCTCCTTCACCACCTCGTTGAGTTTGGCTTTGGTTTCTTTGCGGATGCGGGCCACCACCTCGTTCATGCGGGCATCCAACTCTTTTTGCAAGCGCTTGGCCGCCGATTTCAGCGACTTTTTCTGACTGGCTTTTTTATCAGCCCGGTCGTCTTTCAACGTATCGGAAGCCTTTTTTGTGGCTTTCTCCGATTTACGGGCATCTTTTTCTTCTGATGTGCGCTTAACCTTTTTTTCGGCGGCAACGGCGGGAGCGGCGGGTTTTTTCATGGGTAAAACAGCGTGAGTGGGTGGTCAAAAAACAGAGAGTTTTTCGGCTGACAATCAGTAAGCCGCGTCAAATATAAAATGAATTACGCGCTTAGCGGCGTAAGTCGATTATTTGTTGATTGAAAACCTAAAAATAAGCAACCGAAAGCATAAGTTGTCGGCGTATTTTATCGTGCAGTTCTTCATTAAGTAAAACGATACGACCACCCTGGGTTTTGGTCGTAATTCAAAAAACGAACAGGCTTCGCAGCAACCTATAATCGCGAAAGCAAGTCGTATTTGACATTGCTGTGTACCGCACTACCGCACGACTTATTCCTTGGCTGGTGCGAAAAATCGATAGTTGCCTGAACCCAACTTCAGCTAGCTTGCTTCAACCCAACGGAAAAACCCCGAACTTTGCTTTTTCAAATTTTGCTTGTTAGATGCCTGTTCTTCTTCAACGCTACACGGTTACGGCCGCTTTGCCCTACGCCAACGGTCCGGTTCACATTGGACACCTGGCGGGCGTTTACTTGCCCGCCGACATCTACACGCGCTATCTGCGGGCCGTGGGCCGCGACGTTAAATTCATCTGCGGCTCCGACGAACACGGTGTGCCCATCACCATTCGCGCCCAGAAGGAAGGTATTACCCCGCAGCAAGTCGTGGACAAATACCACGCACTCATCCGTGATTCTTTCCGCGATTTCAACGTGTCGTTCGATGTCTATTCGCGCACGTCGTCGGCCACGCACGCTGAGGTTTCGAGCGGGTTTTTCACCAAACTAAACGACGAAGGCAAATTCATCGAGCAAACCACGCAGCAGTACTACGACGAGCAGGCCCAGCAATTTCTGGCCGACCGCTACATCGTGGGCACCTGCCCGAAT
>JANYFQ010000195.1 GCA_025362615.1 Hymenobacter sp.
TCAGTTCCAAACCGCGAAGCGGTGACACCTCCTGCCCTTGACAGGTGCCACCGCTTCGCGGTTTAGGACTTCTGCAAACCACTTGACTACCAACATGACACCGCTTCGCGGTTGAGTGGAGTGCGCAAGTCCTAGGTTAAATTGTTGAATTGCTAAATTGTTGCTCATACGTACTCACAACGACACTGCGCTTCCTGCGTTTTGCCACTGCGACCACTGCGGGACAGCTACCAGAACGACCAGCAAGTAAGTAACGCAACAATTCAACAACGCAGCAATTTAGCAATTTCCCTCCCGCATGAGCCAAAATCATTATTCCGTCCTGGGGGTTGCGGCTTCGGCTCCGGCCGCCGACATCAAGCGGGCCTACCGGCGGCTGGCGGTGCAATTTCACCCCGACAAGCACGGCGGCGACCCGCGCTTCGAGGAGCAGTTCAAGGCCGTGGCCCTGGCCTACGGCGTACTGAGCGACCCCGACCGCCGCGCCCAGTACGATTTCCAGCTGGCCCAAGCCACCCGCCGCCGCGCCGAAGAGCAGCGCCGGGCCGCGTCGCCCGCCCGGCAGGCCCGCCCCAACGCCTACGGAATGCCCGCCACGGCCACCGGCCCGCTCCGCACCCGCCCGCCCGCCGGGGCCCGCGAACGGCACTACCGCAGCATCCCGCGCCAGCAGCTACGCTTTACGCGCCGCGACTGGGGCTTGGTGCTGGCCATTGTGCTGGCCATGTGCCTCTTCGGCTGGGCGGTGAAGGAAACCATGGACCGCGTATCGACCCCCGCTTACTACACCGACGGCCTGCGGGCCTACGGCCAGGGCCGCTGGGCCACGGCCTACGCCAACTTCGAAACAGCCCTTAGCTTCTGGCCCGACTACGCCCCCGCCTTGCGCCGCCGCGCCGAGCTGGATGAGCTGATTGACCACGACTTTGCCGCAGCCGCCGCCGGCTACCGGGCGGTGCTGGCGCAGCCCCAGCCCGCCGCCCTGGCCGCCGCCGTGTGCCAGCGCCTGGGCGGTTGCCAGGCCCAACTGGGCCGCTACCAACAGGCCGAACGCAGCTACACCCGCGCCCTGGCCCTCGACAGCACCCTGGCCGCCGCCTGGCTGGCGCGGGGCACCCTGCGGCTGCTGGGCCTGCAACCCAGCCGCCCCGAAACTGCCCTCACCGATTTGCGCCACGGGCTGGCGCTCTACGTCCGGCGGGGCCAGCCCGTGGCTTGGCCAGCCGTGCAAATGCAGGGCCTGGCCCTGGCCCGGCTGGGCCGGGTGGCCGAAGCCCAGGCCAGCTACCAGCAAGTGCTGGCGGCCCGGCCCGCCGACGGCCGCACCCACTTTTTGCTTGGCTGCCTGGCCCGGCAGGCCGGCGACTCGGCCGCGGCCTGCGGCTGGTATCGCCGCGCCGTGGCCCTGGGCTACGCTTACGCCCGCCAAGCCGGAGCCGAGTGCCAGTAAAGGCGGGCAAACGGCGATAGAGCCGCTCGCCCGCTGACCTAAATGCCCAGGTTATACACGGCCTTCAGGTACACAAAAGCGCCGTTGAAACCCATTTGCACGGGGGCGTAAGGGTACACATCGCGGTTGGCGGGGAAGGGCGACGGGTTGCGGCCAGGATTAGTGGGCAGGTTCTGGTAGTAGGTTTCAAAGTCGGCCCGGTTTTTAAAGCCACCGGGCGGAGTGCCGTTACTGGCGGCTTCGTCGATGGTGTTGGGCTTGACGTTGAACACGTTTTGAGCGCCCAATGTCAGATTGAGCCCGCGTGTGGCCTGGTAGCTGACGAGCACGTCGGTAGTAACGCGGGGCCGAAATTTGAGTAAGTAGCCGCCAAAATTGTTAAGCGTATCGGCCGGGGGATTGTCGAAGTATTTCACTTCGCCGAAGTACGTGTTTTGTAGCCCTGCCCCCCACTTGCCCTGGGTATAGCGCAGGTTCAGCAAAACTTTACTGGCCGGGCTTCCCGTTTGGATGAGCGACACCTGCCGCGCATCGAAGTAGCTGTTGTAAGGTTTGTCGGGGTCTTGCAGCCGTAACAAAGCCAATGGCACCTCGCCTTCGGTGGTGGTGGTGCGGGTGAAGTTGGCGGCGGCGGCGGCGTTGAGTTGGCCCTGGCCCAATGCCAGCCGGTAGTTGGCCACCATATCAAGGCCCTCGGTGCGGGTGTTGAGGTTGTTGGTGAAGAACTGAGCGCTGGTGGTGCGGGTAGTTTTAAAGAGTTGCGCCACGGCAGGCCCGGCCGCACTAGGCCGAATGAAGCCCGAGAGGGTGATGCGGTCGTCAATGTCAATCCGGTACACGTCAGCGGTGAGCGAGAAGGCCGGGGTGGGGGTCAGCACGAGGCCGGCACTAACGCTGCGCGAGCGCTCGGGAGTAAGTTCTTTCGCACCCAAGCTCTTAGGAGCCAGGCCGATGGTGTTTTGATTGCTGAAAATGCCAGCGTATGCCAAGCCATCAGCCTCCGGCTTCTGCGTAACCTGCCGGTAAAACACCTGTTGCAACGACGGTGCCCGGAAGCCGGTGTTGTAGCCCCCGCGCAGGGCCAGGAATTTGGCCACCTCCAGCCGCGTCGTGGCCTTAAAGATGACGGCATCCTGGCGGGCCTGCCCGTAGTTGGCGTAGCTCTCGTAGCGCACAGCACCGTTCACCGACCACCGTTTCACTACATCGGCTTCCACGTCAAGGAAAGCGCCCACGTTGTTGCGGGTGCCCTCCGCCACCGACGGCTCCCCGAACCCGCTAAAACCCTGCGCGCCCTGCGGGTGCTCGCCGGGGTAGTTGTCGTACTGGGCCTCGGCTTCTTCCTGGCCCCTGCGGATTTCGTAGCGCTCAAGCCGGAACTCGCTGCCCAGTGCTACGTTGGTGCCGGCCAGCACTTTATCAAAAAACCGATTGGCCGTGACGTTGCTCACGTTCTGCAGGTAGTTGAACCCGCCGGCATCTGGAAAACTCGGCGGTGAATCGGTATTTAAAGAAATATTTAAAGAATTTTCCACATCGTAATTCATGCGGTTGTAGCCCGTGGTGTTGCTCAGGTCGAGGGTCCAGTTGTTGGCTCCGTTGCGGCCCAGCACGGCACCCACCGTGGCAGCCGCGTCGTGAATACGGGTGCCCACCCGTGGCTCGTAGCCCTGCACAAAGCCGGGTAAGTTCACCACGTCGTTGGGCAGCCGGGCCGGTGTCACCCACAAAGTAGCGGCTTGCCCGCGCCGGAAGTTGTAGCTGCCAAAACCGTAAAAAGCCAGTTGGTCGCTGACTTCGGCGCGGGCGTTGAGCAAGGCCCGTACATTGTAGGTGCGGGCCTGGCCGTTGCGTTGCTCGTAGTCGGCGTAGGTTTTGCCGGCGGCGGCCAGGGCGGCGGCTTCGGCCGCCGGGTTGTTGGCCACAAACACGGGGCTGAGGCGGGCCTGACGGTCGTAACCCCGGGTGGTGTAGTCGCGGAAGTCGGCATCGGCCGTAGCATTCACAAACCCCTTTTGCCCTAGCCGAAACCCTTTGTTGAGCCCCAGCAGCGTGGCCAGGCCGTCGCCGGCGCTGGTGATGCCGGTACTGGCCAGTACGCTGCCCGCGTGGTTGTCGCTTTTGAGGTTGATGTTCATTACCCCGGCGATGGCATCGGAGCCGTACTGGGCGGCGGCCCCGTCGCGCAGTACTTCTACCCGTTCAATGCCCAGGCTGGGCAGCGTGTTGAGGTCGGTGCCCACGTTGCCCACGCCGCGATTGCCAAGCAGGTTTACCAGGGCCGTGGTGTGGCGGCGCTTGCCGTTCACGAGCACCAGCATCTGGTCGGTGCCCAGGCCGCGCAGGTTCGAAGGGTCCACGTGGTCGGAGCCGCCCGCCGCCGTCTGCCGCGTCGAGTTGAAGGCCGCCACCGAGTAGTGCAGCAGTTGGCTGAGGTCGGTTGGGGGCGCAGTGCCCGCCAGGGCAGTCACGTCCACTACGTCCACCGGCACCGCCGACTCCAGGGCCGTGCGGTCGGCGCGGCGGGTACCCAAGGCCACGGTTTCCACGTTCAGCCGCACAAACAGGTCGGTAGCTTCGCCGGCTTTCAAGAAGACGTTGGTTATGGTTTGGGGGCGAAAACCGGGCTGTTGCACCTGCACGGCATATGGTCCACCGGGCGCGAGGCCCGGAATTGCGAACCGGCCAGCCGCATCGGCCACAGCCGCTTGCCGGATGCTGGTGGCTAAGTTGATAATGACAACCGTTGCACCGTTTTGGGCTACGCCGGGGCCTTCGGGGGCGGCCGAAGCAACGCGCCCGCTCAATGTGGCAGGGGTATCGGAAGCGTTTTCGGTGGACGTTTTGGCCGGGGCCGTCACCTGCGCGCAGGCAACGGGAGGCAGAAGCTCAGTGCCCAGCAAGAGGCCAAGTGTGCAGCTCAAAAGCGTAATGTTGGTCATGCAAAAAAGTTGTTTGAAACTAAATTAACTCACGTCGCGGACCAGCTGCAACGCGGCGGCACACTGTTGCAACGCGTTCTGAATAACATACCGCCGCGTTACGATTTTGGGCCCTCCAGGCCCGATTTTCTGCAAACATACCGCCGCGCTGCGGCTATCCGCAACTTTGGTTCGTTAAAAAATGAGGCGGTGTGGAAAATGGTGGATTGTAGCGCGAGGTTCTGTTTTGGACGGCAATGGTTATTACCAACCAAATGCATTCGCGCAGCAAAGCGCCCCCTGTAATTGGCGCGAAAGCTACGTACCACAGGCAGAACTTACCCCCATTTTTCTCTTCGAAGCACTCAAAGTCCCAACCTATGCTGCAACAGTGCTTACTTTAGCGGGCGATATCAGCAAGTTGGTTTGCACAACCAATTGTTTAACTTTGCCGGGGCAACCAGCACATTCGCTGTGCGCTCAACTTTTTCAAACCAGCGACTGTTGGAGCCAAAACCACCATTTTTAATTTTATCGCTCAAAAATGAAAAAAACATACATCTTTGCCTTGCTGTGTACGCTTGGTGTTTTTACTGCCTGTAGTAAAAAGGAAGAAGCTACGCCCACCAACGATGCCCACTTAACGACTGACATCAACGGTACCCAGCAGCGCCCCAACCCCAACATGAGCACCGCCACGGGCAGATTCGAGGGCGACTACGTGGCGAGCAGCCGCCAACTCACTTATACCGTCACCTACACCGGCCTCACGCCCACCAGCGCCCACATCCACACGGGCCCGCCCGAAGGCACTGGGGCTATATCCATTCCGTTCGCTTCGCTGGTCTCGCCCATCACCGGCACCTTTACGCTTTCGGCTACTCAGGCCGACGACCTGCTCAGCAACCGGATGTACGTCAATATTCACACCGCAGCTTACGGCGGCGGCGAAATTCGCGGTAATATTCACAAGTAGCCACTGCCGGCCGGCGCTCCGGCCAGCCTACTATTACCGTGCAAAAAAGCGCCCCGACTTAGCAGTCGGGGCGCTTTTTTGCGTTGTGGCCAACGATGTTCCAATCCTCAATCCACCACTACGCGCTGCGTGGCCGGAGCCAGGCCGGGGGCCTGCACCGTGAGCAGGTAGGTGCCGGCCGCCAGGCCCGCCGTGGGCAGTTGGGTAGTTGGGCCATTGAAAGCTGCACGGGCCACGGCCCGGCCCAGCACGTCACAAAGCACGGCGCGGGCACCGGGCACGGCGGCGGGCAGCACCACTTGCAGCGTGGCGGCGGCAGTTGCCGGGTTGGGCCACACGACAAAACGCAGAGCTTCGGCCGCTGCCGTGGCTGCGAGCGGCGCAGTGGCGGGGCCAAATAGCAGGGCAAAGCGCCCGTTGCAGGCCCCGGCGCGGGCCAGGGCGAAGGCGTAGCTGGGCTGCTGGCGCAGGTCGGTGGTGGTGTTCAGCTCGGCATCGAAGAGCTGCACGGGCTGGTTGGGGGCGAAGCCGGTGAGCGTGGCGGCGGCGAGCCGGTAGCGGCCGGCGGCGGGGGCACTCAACAGCAGCGGCACCCGGGCGGGCAGGTTGGCAAGGGGCAAGCCACTGATGGCCAGCGCCTCGTTGGCCGGGCCGGGCAGCTGGGTGGCCAGGCTGAGGGCAGTGCCGGGGTTGGGCAGCTTGGGGGCATCGAAGCGGGCATCGGTGCCGGCGGCGGTGGCCCCGGCAGCCAGGTAGAGCACGGTTTCATCGGCGGCCAGGGCGGGGTTGGCCGCAGCGCTCAGGGCCAGGCGCAGGGTGGGGCGGGCATCGGCCACGGGCCGCAAAAAGGCCGGGTTTGTGTACGTAGTGGCCCGGTAGGCATTCTGGAAATCGAAGCCGCCCGGCACGGCCTGCGTGGTGCGGATGAAGAAGCCCTGCATGGCCGGCAACACGCCGGCGAAGCCGTTTTGCCCCACGCCGTTCACGAAGGCGCGGTACTGCCCGCCGTATTGGTTGGTGGGCTCAAACACGTAGATGGCATCGGCCAGGCCGGTGGGCAGGGCACCGGGCGTGGCCGTCACCGCAGCCCAGTTGAGGGGCGCCGGGTAGGGGTTGCCCAGGAGCTGCCAGCCGCCGTCGGCCTGCGGAGCGCGGCCCAGCGGCCCGGTGTTGAGGGGGCCGTTGTTGAGGCTGCCCGTCAAATCGACGGTGGCGGTGGGGGCCAGGTTGAGGGTGTAGCCGCGCGTCGGGGCCAGGGCGGCACCGGTGCTGGCCGGGCTGCGCCAGCCGGCCGTAAAGGTTGGGAAAGCCGCCGTGAGGCGGCCCTGTTCGTAGTCGAACACGTTGGGGAACTGATTGGCCGGCAACACCGGCGTGGGCAGGGCGTTGAAGGCCGTACTCACCTGGGGCGTAAACTGGCCGGGCACGGCCAAATCGGCCACGGTGGTGCTTTGCACCGGCGAGCTGTAGTGGCGGTAGCCCGGCCCGGTGTAGGCCGTGCCGGGGCTGATGTGGCGCTGCACAATGGCCACGCCCGCGCCGTTGTTTTCCACCACGCCGGTGCTGGCGTTCACCACCATCGCCGTGAAGGCGGCGTCGGAGCGCAGGGTGAGGTTGTGGGCGCCCAGGCGCAGGTTGCCGCTGTTGAGGGCCAGTTGGCGGCGGATGGCCAGGGGCTGGCTCAGGTCGAGGGCCGTGTTGCTGGTGTTGGTGAGGTCGCGCACCGTGGCGGGCAGGCCCGAGCCGGTGACTTGCCCCGCGCCGGTGTACTGGTAGCTGGCATCGTCCGAAAACGAACGGGGTGTTAGCTGCACCTCGCCGGTAAGCCCGCTGGCGCTGATGCCCTGCGGCGAACAAACCGAGAGAATGGCCCCCGCCGCCAGCGCGAAGCTGCCGCTGCCCGTGATGGGGCCGCAAACGCTCAGCACCCCGCCGTCCTGCACCACAAAGGCCCCGCTCACGCTAAGCGGGCCGGTGAGCTGCAACACGCCCCCGCCGCCCGTGGCCGGGCCGGTGATGGTGACGTTGCGGTAGGTGCCGCCGGTCAGCGTTTGAAAGTTGCTCACCACGAGGTCGGCCAAATCGGTGGTGAAGCCCAGGCTGGCCGGGGCCGACGTAACGCCGCCGCCGCAGTTGCTCACCAGGTTCAGGGTGTAGCTGGTGTTGGCCGTGAGGCCCGCAAGGGCTATGGGCGAGGCGGTTACGGTGTAGGTGCTGGTGGCGGGCACCGTGGTGAGGGTGTAGCTGCTGGCCGTGGCGCTGGGCGTAAAGCTCAGGCTGGCCGTGGTGCTGCCAATGCTGCCCATGCTCAGGCCGGTGGCGGCGTTGCAGGGCGTGGGCAGGGTGCTGAAGCCGGTGCTGGCCGTGGTTGAATTGTTGCCCGCCAGGCAGTTGGTGCGGATGCTGACGGTGTAGGCCGTGTTGGGCGTGAGGCCCGCGAAGCTAACCGGCGAGGCCGACACCGTTTGGGTGGTGGTCACGGGCACCGTCGTGACGGTGTAGGTGCTGGCCCCGCTGGCGGCGGCAAAGCTCACCGTGGCCGTGGTGCTGGTGACGGTGGTGGTGCTGAGGGCCGTGGGCGGCGGGCAGGTGGTGCTGAAGCTGGCCGTGGCCGCGCCCGAGGTGGTGCCCCCGGCGCAGTTGCTCACCACATTCACGGTGTAGGCGGTGCCGGGCGCGAGGCCCGTGAGGCTGGCCGTGGTGCCGCTGATGGTCTGGCTGCTAGTGGCCGGCGTGGTGGTGATGGTGTAGCTCGTGGCCGAGCCGCTGGCCGTGTAGCTCACCGTGGCCGTGGTTTGCGTAATGCTGCTTACCGCCACGTTGGTGGGTGCGTCGCAGGCGGCGGCCACGATGGTCCAGGTGTAGCTGGCCGGGGTAGCGTCGGTGTTGCCGGCGTTGTCGATGGCCCGCACTTGAAACGTGTGGCTGCCCAGGGCCAGGCCGCTGTAATTGGTCGGGCTGGTGGCTGGGGCGAAAGCTGCCGCGTCGAGGCGGGCCTCAAAGCTGGCCACGCCGTTGGCATCGGTGCCGCTGAAGGTGAAGGTGGCCGATGTGCTGCTGGTGCTGGCGGCCGGCTGGCTGTCGATGGTCGTCTGCGGGCCGGTGCGGTCGAGGAGGTAGGTCTGGCCGGTGGCGAAGCCGCCGCTCAAGGCGTTGCCCGATACGTCGGCAATGCCGGTACCGCTGGCGCTCACGTCGAGGCGCAGGGTACCGTCGCCACTCAAGGTGTTCACCGTCACATCAAAAGCAGTGTTGCCCGAGCCGCCGACGGCGGCCACGGCGCTAATGGTGCCGGCGGCCGTGCCGGTGGTGGCGAGGGCAAAGTCGCCGCTGCTCACGCCCGTCACGGCTTCGCTGAACACCACCCGGAACACCACGCTGCTGCCATTGGTGAGGGCCGCCGCCGGGGTCTGGCGGTTGCTACTGCTTACGGTGGGGGCCACGCCGTCCACGAGTACGCCGGCGGTGCTGGCCACGCCGTTCAGCGTCAGGGTGGCGTTGGTGCCGCCCGCGTTGCGGAGGGTGCCGCCGTTCAGGGCCAGGGCTGCGCCCAGGGCCACGCCGTTGGCGTCAAAATCGCCGGTGGGCACGGTGTAGCGGAACACCAGGGCCGCTGTGCCGCTGCCGCTGAGGTAGCTGGCCGTGCGGGCCGTGCCGCCCACCGTCAGGGGCAGGGTGGGCGTGCCGCCGCCCGTAGTCACGGTAATGTTCTGGTCGAAATTGACCGTGAAATTCAGGTTCTGGCCCAGGATGTACGTGGCGTTGGCCGGGGCCGTCACGCTGGTAATCACCGGGGCCGGGGCCAGCGTCGAGAAGTTGGCCGTGGCCGCCGCCGAGGTGGTTCCGCCCGCGCAGTTGCTCACTACGTTCACCGTGTAGTTGGTGCTGGCTGTCAGGCCCGTGAGGCTGGCCGTGGTGCCGCTCACGGTCTGGCTCGTGCTGGCCGGAGTGGTCGTGATGGTGTAGCTCGTGGCCGAGCCGCTGGCCGTGTAGCTCACCGTGGCCGTAGTTTGCGTAATGCTGCTTACCAGCACGTTAGTGGCCGCGTTGCAGGGCAGCGTTGGGTTGGTGACGCAAATGGTGAAACCGCCGTTGGCCGGGGCCGCGCCCGACACCGCGCCGGTGAACGGATAGTAGCGCACGAAGTACGTGGTGCCCGCCGTGAGGGTGGTCAGGGTCAGGGTTTCGCCGCCGGTGCTCAGGTTATCGCGGCAGCCCACATTGGTCAGGCTGGTGCAGGGGCCGGTCATCACCTCCAGCACCCCGTCGAAGGCCGTGGCACCCGTGGCGGTGGCTACCGTAATGGTGTGGTTGGCGTTGTTGGCCACAAACGAGTACCACACGTCGCGGGCATCGGCCGACGTGAAGCTGGCGCAGTTGATGGGCGCCCGCGACTGCGAAGCCCCGCTGACGGTGCCCGCCGTCGTCATGCAGCTCGTGCCCGAGGTCAGGCCCGTGGCGCTGGCGCAGTCGTCGTTGGCCGGGCCGGCGGGGGCCGTCGTGAAGCTGGCCGTGGCCGCCGGCGTGGCGCTGCCGCTGGCGCAGTTGCTCAGCACGTTCACGGTGTAGTTGGTGTTAGGCGTGAGGCCCGTGAGGCTGGCCGTGGTGCCGCTCACGGTCTGGCTCGTACTGGCCGGCGTGGTGCTGATGGTGTAGCTCGTGGCCACCGGGCTGGCCGTGTAGCTCACCGTGGCCGAGGTGCCGCTGATGTTACTCACCGTCACGTTGGTGGGCGCGGTGCAGGCCGAGGTGGTGGTAAAG
>JANYFQ010000217.1 GCA_025362615.1 Hymenobacter sp.
GTCTCGCGTAGGTTGCCTCGGCACAGCCTGGCGGTACATTGTTCAACGCGAGACCAAGCACAGCTTGGTGGTACAGCCTAAAACGGCGGCTCCTCGTTCTTATTCACGTTCCCTTTCGGAAACGCCACCGGCGAATCGTTGATTTTTGACCCCAACCGGATGGTATTGGGCGCGAAACTGCCCGCGTCGGGCGGTGTGGTCGGTGCATCGAAGTTGCTGGAAGGCAGGCCCATCGGCGTGTAGCCGCCCGCGTCGCCGGGAAAGTTGTTGCCCCCGTCGAGGTCGCCGAACTTGGTGAACTTGCCGATGAACTTGAGCTGCACCGTTTCGAGCGAGCCGTTGCGGTGCTTGGCGATGATGACCTCGCCCACGCCCTGCGTCGAGTTGCCCTCGGCATCCTGGTCGAGGCCGTAGTACTCGGGACGGTAGAGGAAAATTACCATGTCGGCATCCTGCTCGATGGAGCCCGATTCGCGCAAGTCGCTGAGTTGCGGGCGCTTCTCGCCGCCCCGCGTTTCGACGGAGCGCGAAAGCTGCGAGAGGGCCAGCACCGGCACGTTCAGCTCTTTGGCAATGCCCTTGAGCGCCCGCGAGATACTGGCAATTTCCTGTTCGCGGTTGCCGCCGCGCCCGTCAGTGTTGCCCGACATCAATTGCAAATAATCGACGATGATTAATTGCACATCATGCACCGATTTCAGGCGTCGGCATTTCGTCCGTAACTCCCGAATGCTGAGTGCCGGCGTGTCGTCAATAAAAATCGGGGCTTGCGAAAGGTCGGTTATTTTGTGGTTGAGCTGCTGCCATTCGTGGTCGGCGAGCGTCCCTTTTTTTATTTTTTCGGAATCTAGTTCGGCCTCGGCTGAAATCAGGCGATTGACGAGTTGCAACGACGACATTTCGAGTGAAAATATCGCCACCGGTTTTTTAAATTCCACCGCCGCGTTCCGCATTGCCGACACCACGAAGGCTGTTTTGCCCATCCCTGGCCGGGCCGCAATAATCACCAGGTCAGAGGGTTGCCAGCCGCTCGTTACGCGGTCGAGGGCCGTGAAGCCGGACGGCACGCCGGTGAGGCCGTCTTTTTGATTCTTTTTTTCTTCGAGTCCTTTGATGGCCTTGAGCATCAGGTCGCTCATGGTGTCGAAGTTTTTGCGGATGTTAGAATTGGAAATCTCGAACATCTCCTGCTCGGTTTTATCGAGCAGCTCAAACACGTCGGTTGTGTCTTCGTAGGCGTCGCGGATGATGTCGGTGGCCACGCGAATCATCTCGCGCTTGATGGCCGCCTCCGTCACAATACGGGCGTGGTACTCGATGTTGGCCGCCGAGTTCACGCGCATCGTGAGCGTGGACACGTAATGCGCCCCGCCGGCAGCCTCCAACTCGCCCAACGTGCGGAGCTGCGTGACGACGGTAAGCTGGTCCACCGGCTCCGACTTGTCGAAGAGCATCTGGATGGCCTTGTAGATGCGCTGGTGCGCGTCCTTGTAAAACGACTCGGGTTTGAGCAGGTCGCTGACGGCCGTCAGGGCATCTTTCTCCAGCATGAGGGCCCCAAGCACCGCCATTTCCAGCTCGGGGGCCTGCGGCGGCAGCTTGCCGGCCGTGCCGGGGTTGTATGCTGCTCCGCCCGGCCCGCGCGAACCCAAAACTGCTCGTGCGCGAGCAGCCGATTGTTTGAGACGGTCGTCCATGCGGTCGGACATAATTGTTAATTAGCAGGTTATGAAAACAAAGGTCGGGCTGCCAGCCTTTCCGGTCAAAGCAGCAGCCGAAGCCGAACAACAAAGCTAACCCGTAAAAGCTGGGAAAGTCGGCTAGGTTTTTCCGGTTTTTCGGGGTAATGAAACCCGTTTGCGCCGCCAAATCTTGTACTTTCGCGGCCCGGCTTTGACGAAGTTTCTGGTTTCTGGTTTCTCGTTGCTGGTTGTCATTCGATTGCCTTTCAATTCAGCCCGCATCCGCACTCAGCAGCCGCCCAAGCCGGCGCGGTTTGCCGCGTTCACCTTCCCCAAAATACGCCTTTGGAACCCGAGAAAATTCACCTCATCGCCGTGGGCGGGAGCATCATGCACAACCTGGCCCTGGCCCTGCACCGGCGCGGCGCGGTTGTGACTGGCTCGGACGACGAGATTTTTGAGCCGGCCCAGGGCCGGCTCGCCGCCGCTGGTTTGCTGCCTTCGCACGAAGGCTGGGACGCGGCCCGCATCACGCCCGACCTCACGGCCGTTATCGTCGGGATGCACGCCCGGCCCAACAACCCCGAGCTGCTGCGGGCGCAGGAGCTGGGCCTCAAAACGTATTCTTTTCCCGAATACATTTACGAAGCCTGCCGCGACAAGCAGCGCGTCGTCATCGGCGGCTCGCACGGCAAAACTAGTATTACCGCGCTGATATTGCACGTTTTACGGTTTCACGGGCGCGTGTTTGATTATGCCGTGGGGGCGCAACTGGCGGGGTTTGATTTGATGGTGCAGCTCACGGCCGACGCACCGCTCGTCATCATTGAGGGCGACGAATACCTGGCCTCGCCGGTGGACCGGCGGCCCAAGTTTCACCTCTACCAGCACCACATCGGCGTGATTTCGGGCATTTGCTGGGACCACATCAACGTGTTTCCGACCGAGGAAAACTACCGCGAGCAGTTCCGCATTTTCGCCGATATGACTCCCAAAGCAGGGGTGCTGATTTACGACCGCGACGACGAGCAAACCCAACTCATTGCCGTGCCCACCAACCCCGACGTGGCCTACATCGGCTACGGCCCGCACGAGAATGTGGTGCGCGAAGGCCGTACGTTTCTTATCACCAAAAAAGACGAGGAGGTGCCCATCCAGGTATTTGGTGAGCACAACCTACGCAACATTTCGGCGGCCCGTGAAGTGTGCAAACAGTTGGGCATCAAAGGCAAAGATTTTTACCGGGCCGTGGCTTCGTTTCCCGGCGCGGCGCGGCGACTGGAGTTGGTGAAGCAAGGTTCCCGCTCGGTGGTGTACAAGGATTTCGCCCATGCACCCAGTAAGTTGCGGGCTACAGCCACTGCCTTCAAGCAGCAGTTTCCGGCGCGGCGGCTAGTGGCTTGCCTGGAGCTGCACACCTTCAGCAGCCTCAATCCGGCGTTTTTGCCGCAGTACACGCATTGTTTCGACGCACCCGACGTGGCGGTCGTTTATTTCAACCCGCAGGTATTGGCCCACAAGCACTTGCCGCCGCTGGCCGCCGAAGCCGTGGCCGCAGCTTTTGCCCGCCCCGACCTGCGCGTGTTTACTGACAGTGCGGCCCTGGCGGACTTTTTAC
>JANYFQ010000227.1 GCA_025362615.1 Hymenobacter sp.
GGGCAGCTATACGCTGGTGTTCGGCGGGGCCGGGTACGTGGGGCGCGAGGAAGCGGTGGTGGTGGAGGCCGGGGTGAAGAAGCGGGTGGATGGGGTGATGGGGGTCGCTATTGCTTAATTTTTTTTATAAAAACCGATGACCAATCCCTGTCCTAAATTCGCCACGCAGTTGCCTGAAGCCGCGCTATTTTGTTCCAACTATTCTGCCCAAGTGAAGTGCAAACAGTGTAATGAAGCCTTGCCAGCCGACGCATCATTCTGTATCATGTGCGGTGAGGAGGTGCTGAAAAATAAAGTTTCGCAGCCCATGAATCGCATAAAGCTGAACGAAAGCAGAACCAGTCGTTCTATTGAGGCCATTTTTACCGACTTTGTCGGAGGCAGCATGGCGGAAACGCTGCTTTATTTTGCAGGAAATTCTAATCTTGGCCCCAGAAAACCTGTTACAGTTCGCCCAATCAACCCGGGTCAGAAATCTTTATTCAACGCCGATGTGATTGAAGAAGTGAAGCCATCTGTTGGCGAAGAAAAAGCAGGGGAGGCACCGTTTGAATTGCTAACGTCAGGTTCTAACGATAGGCCTGCCATGCAATCCGACGATTCTTTTTTAAATGGTCTGTTCGACGAAGAAGGCGAAGGCTGGATACTCGCCGACCCTGAACTTAAGGCAAAGAACAAAATCGATTTTTGCAAACGCTTGACCTGTGTCTTCCTAGCATTTAGGCATAGTAAAGGGGTAAAACCTGTTCCTAGGCAAGAGGCTAATGAGCTAATGAAAAGCATCGGTGCATACGATGGTAACTTCAAAGCCTGGCTGAAAGACGAAAAAACACTGTTGTACGCCACAGAAAAAGAACTGAAGCTTATTACTCCGGGCACACAGTTCGTCAAAACAATTTTGCAGCAGATTCAAGACCCTGAAATTCCCGCTGGTTGGAGGGTCGGAACAAAGTCTAAATCCAGAAAAAAACGGACAGCAAAGAAAGCAGGCGAAGGTGATGAAAATTCAGACGATGCTGAAACCAATTAATTAAAACCTGTGACACCCGTCCAATTTTCGGCGCTCGTTCAACTAACCGATAAAGAAGAAGCTGACAAAGCAAAACTGGTGGCCTTTTACCTTCACAAAGTAAAAAACCAACCTAGCTTTAAATTACCAGCTTTGGTTGATGAAATGGTCAGCTTCGGTCTGAGCAAGCCTAATACTTCACGGCTCAAAACGAACCTTGCAAAATCAAGGTCTTTCATTAAGGCCAGCCCAGACACTGTTAAGTTGAGTTTAAAGGTTATTTAGCAACTGTTGAAGGATTTTCCAGAGGTTTGTGAGAAGTCAGAAGAAATTATTACTAACGACATCATACTACCTGAGTCACTTTACGCAAACACGCGCGGGTTTGTGGAGCGGGTAGCTGTTCAAGTCAATGCTTGCTATCAGTACAATATATTTGATGGGTGTGCAATGATGATGCGCCGTCTAATGGAGATTTTGCTGATACTTTGTTACAGACACGCGGGTCGGATAGAAGAGGTCAAAGAGGATGGTGGCAGCGTGAAAAAGCTTGTTTATTTGATAGATTACGCCATCCGCAATAAGGTAATTCCTCTCACAAAAGGCACCGAAGACGTGCTGCACGAATTCAGAACTTTGGGCAACTATTCAGCGCATGGAATAGAGTATCAATGTCGCAAAACAGAAATCAACAAAGTTAAACAGGCATACCGGGTGTGCATCGAAGAATTATTGTATGGTTCGGGACTCAAAAAATAATGATGCGGCAGCGGCAGCGTTGGGATGCAGCACCTTATCAATTAGCGCACTTTAATGTACAGAAACACCACGGTTTCTTTTAATGGCTTGGTTTACGAGGTGTTTTGGACCAGCCAATTCGCCCGGCACGTGTGTCAGAATCTTTACGCCGGAGACAATCTGCACGACCTGGACCACGAGGAAATAGTGAGGGCGCTGGCGGTTTATGAGCACGTGCAAGAATTTTTGGAGGGGCGGTGTGTGTTCCTGAGTCGTTATCGGGAACGAGTGTATGAAATGCACGTACATTTAGAGCCGGGCACGGCAAAACGACCGGGACGGTGTACGATTAAAACTTGCTACCGCTCCAATAAACAGCAATACATTAGGCTTTTTAAGTAGAAGGTCATCATGAGCAAGCAACAGACAGCTTCGGCGGCTTCTGCGGAGCAGAAGGTCGTGAAAATTTTGAAGGAAGAACCTGGGTTTTTACAGAGCGCGCGGGCAGTGGAGCTGGAAGCACTCGCACTTGGCACAGAGGCCCGTCAGCTTGCTCCTGAAGCGGAGTATGTGGACCCTTACTTGTTTGAAATAGGACATTTTACCAGCCGGGAGGAGTACGAGGAGTTGATGCGGACGGCGGTCATCCGGCCCCGCAGTGAGGTGGAGTTTGCCCGGCCGAAGCGGGTGCGGAAGCGGTAATGGTTGGGGAGGGGAAACTGAAAAAACCCCCGGCTGCTGAGTAGCGGCCGGGGGTTTTGCGTTGGGTGGCGGTTGTGGGTGGGTTGTACGGTGTGTTTTCCACCACTTGGCCGGCTGGCGTTGCCGTTGGCACCTTTAACACCCCTGGCACTTTTGCTTTCAAACCACCGCCCTTACTCCACCACCAGCCGGCGCACGACGGGGCCGGTGGGCGTGGCCAGGTGCAGGGCGTAGAGGCCGGGGGCGAGGCCGGCGAGGGGGAGCGGGGTGGCGGCGGTGGCGGCCTGGCCGCGCCACACGCAACGGCCGAGGGCATCGAGCAGGCGCAGGGGGGCAGGGGCGGGCGGGGCGGCGGGCAGGCGCAGCGTGGCCGTGCCGTGGGCGGGGTTGGGGTAGAGGTGGAGGTCGGCCGGGGCGGGGGCGGCGGGGGCGGCGGCCAGGCCCGTGGCGGGGCCGATGCGGAGGCTGAAGCGGGCGGCATCGGCGGCGGGGGTGGTGGGGCCGAAGGCGTAGCGGGGCGTGGCGCGCAGGTCGGTGGTGGTGCCGCGCACGGCGTCGAGGAGCCACACGCCGGTGGTGGCGGGCAGGCCCCGGAGCTGGGTGGCGGCCAGGGTGGCGGGGCCAGTGAGGGG
>JANYFQ010000240.1 GCA_025362615.1 Hymenobacter sp.
GCAGGGGCGGCACCCCACCCGGCAGGGGCGGCACCCCACCCGGCAGGGGCGGCACCCCACTCAGCAGGGGCGGCACCCCACTCAGCAGGGGCGGCACCCCACCCGGCAGGGGCGGCACCCCACCCGGCAGGGGCGGCACCCCACTCAGTGGCGGCCTGCCGAGGCCGTCGTAAGCCAGGGGGTAGCGCCGTTGCGTTTGCGGTTCGAGGGTTGGGTTGTGGGGGTTCAATGTTGTCACTTCGACCCCAAAAACCCCGCCCGCCGCCCGCCCCGCCGCCCCAACCCCCAAACCCGGCCTACTTTGCGGCATGAAACCGTTTTTCAGCACCGCACTGGCCGGGGCGGCCCTGGGCCTGCTGGCGGCCGGCCCCGCTGCGGCCCAGGCCCCGGCGGCGCTCGACAGCCTGCGCCAGCGCCTGGCCACCGCGCCGCCCGACACCAACCGGGTGCTGCTGCTTGACGAGCTGTGCTGGCAGTTTAGCGGCACCGACGTGCCCCAGGCCACCGCCTACGGGCGGCAGGGGCTGGCCCTGGCCCGGCGGCTGGGCTACCGGCGCGGCCTGCTCAAGTGCCTCACCGACCTGGGCAACTGCGCCGCCTACGCCGCCGACTTTCCGGCCGGCACCCGCTACTTTCTCGAAGCCGTGCGCCTGGCCCGGCAGCCCCCGGCGCGGTTGCAAATCGTGGGCTTTGCCTACAACGGGCTGGCCAACCTGCACATCTCGCAAAAAGAGTTTGCCCCGGCCCAGCGCTACCTGGAGCAAGCCCTGGCCCTGAGCCGCCAAACCCACTCGGCCCCCGACCGTGCCTTGTTTGGTGGCAGCCTCGGCAACGTGCTGCGCCTGCGCGAGCAGTACCCCGCCGCCGAGGCGCAGCTCCGCCGCGCCCTGGCCCTCTACGACTCGCTGGGCAACCCCCTGGGGCGGGCGCACTGCCTCACCAACCTGGCCGTGCTTTGCGCCGACACCCGCCGCTGGGCCGCCGCCCGCCGCCACGGGCAGCAGGCGCTGGCCGTGAGCCGCGCCCTGCACCACGACTACTTTCTGGGCACCACCCTCAACACCCTGGCCCTCGTGGAGCTGGCCACCGGCCACCTGGCCCCGGCCGAAGCCTACGCCCGGCAGAGCCTGGCCTGCGCCCGCCGCGCGGGCAACCTCGAAATTGTGGCCGACAACTACCAGGCGCTGGCCCGCATCGGGGCGCTGCGCGGGGCCTACGGGGCGGCCTACGGCTGGCAGCAACGCTACCAGCACACCCACGACAGCCTGGTGTCGGAAGACAAAAACGCCGCCGTGGCCGCCCTGCGTGTGCGCTTCGGTACCCAGCAGCAGGAAGCCCGCATCCGCGCCCTCACCCAGCGGACGCAGGCGCTGGCGCTGCGGGCCGAGCGGCAGCGCAGCCGCCTGCTGGCCCTGCTGCTGGCCGCCGTGGTGCTGGGCCTGGGCGGCGGCGGCCTGCTGCTTTACCTGAGCCAGCGCCGCCGCCTGGCGCGGGTGCAGCGCGAGGCCCGCCTGCGCACCGGCATCGCCGCCGATTTGCACGACGAAGTAGGCACCATCCTCACCCGCATCAGCCTGCAAGCCGAAGCCCTGCGCGGGGCCGCCCCCGCCGCCCGCCCCGCCCTGCTCGAGCGCCTGCTCGCCAACAGCCGCGCCGCCGCCCGCACCATGCGCGACATCGTGTGGGGCATCGACGCCGCCGCCGACACCGCCGGCTCGCTCCTCGACCGGATGCGCGACCACCTCGACCAAACCGCCGCCCCCGCCGGCCTGCTCACCGAGCTGCGCGCCACCGGCCTGCCCGACGCCGAAGCCCTGCCCCCCGAGCTGCGCCAGCACCTCTACCTCATCTTCAAGGAAGCCACCACCAACGCCCTGCGCCACGCCCCCGGCGCCACCTGCCTGCGCGTGGCCCTCAGCCGCCGCGCCGGCCAGCTCGAACTCGTAGTTGAAAACGACGGCCGCCCCGCCGCGCCCGCCGCCCGCAGCGGCATGGGCCTCCGCAATATGCGCCAGCGCGCCGCCGCCCTGCGCGGCCACCTCGAAGCCGGCCCGCTGCCCGAAGGCGGGTTTCGGGTGCGGTTGGTGGTGCCGGGGTGAGGGG
>JANYFQ010000284.1 GCA_025362615.1 Hymenobacter sp.
CCAACCTTGCTTCGCAGGTTGGCCGTGAAGGCCCCGGCCCGGAACCCGGGCTGGCGGCGCAGGGCCGCCAGGTTGGCGTACACGGCGTAGAGCTTGCGGCGTTCGAGCGAGTCGGTGTAGTAGCTCCAGCGGATGGGCTTGGCCCCGGTGCGGCCGTTGAAGTTGATGGGCACCTCGTAGCCCAACTCGCCGAACTGCCAAATCATTTTCGGCCCCGGAATGGGCAGGAAGAAGGCCGCGTTGAGGCCCATACGTTGCAAGGCCGTGCGCTGATTGCGAATGTTGTAGTTGTTGCCGTTGGAGAAGCCGGCGGTCAGCGCCCCCACCATGTTGCGCTCCTCGTCGTGGCTCTCCATGTAGGTCACCAGGTTGTTTTGCTGCCAGCCCCGGTTGGCAAAATAGCCCCCGCTCAGGTTGGAGTTGCCCCAGGCCCCGCGGCCCCCGTCGTAGTAGCTGCCGTGCATATTGCCCCAGGGCATCATGCCGGCGTTGGCAAGCACGGTTTCTTCGGAATTATCGGCGAAGTGTTCGAGGATGACGTAGGTGCCGGCGCGGGTGGCCTGCATATGGTTGTTGTAGTCGTTCCAGATGTCGATGCGCGACTGGTCGTAGTTGCCCCAGGCACCCACGTTGGTACCCGAGTTGCGCTGCGTGAAACCCTTGCTCAGGTCGAAGCGGTAGCCATCGACGCGGTACTCGTTCACCCAGAAATCCATCACGTTTTTCGCGAAGCGCTTGGTGAACAGGCTTTCGTGGTTGAAGTCGTTGCAGACGTTGAAGGGGTGGGTAGCCACCTGGTTGAACCACGGGTTGTCGGCGGTGGGGTTGCCGCCGCTCTGGTAAAGCTGCACCATCGGGCTTTGGCCGCAGGAGTGGTTGAGCACCATGTCGAGCACCACGGCCATGCCCCGGCGGTGGGCCTCGTCGATGAGGCTTTTGAGGGCGTTTTTGGTGCCGTAGGCTTTGTCGGCGGCGAAGTAGAAGCTAGGGTTGTAGCCCCAGGAGTCATTGCCTTCGAACTCGTTTATGGGCATCAATTCCAGGCAATTCACGCCCAGGCGCTGGAGGTAGGCCAGCGTGTCGCGGATGGTTTGGTAGTTGCGGGCCGCCACAAAGTCGCGGATGTGCATTTCGTAGATAACGAGGTCGGTTTTGGCCGGGCGCACGAAGTTGAGGGGCGTGGTCCAGGCGTAGGCGGGCTGGTTGGTTTGGAGCACCGACATGATGCCCGCGTTCTGGCCGGCCGGGTAGCCGCGCAGGTTGGGGTAAGTGGTGGCCGGAATAAACCGGTCGTTGCCGGGGTCCAGCACTTTCTCGCAGTAGGGGTCGGCCACGCGCAGGTTGCCATCGACGAGGTACTGGTAGGCATACTCCTGGCCGGCGGTGAGGCCGTTGATTTGCACCCACCAGATGTTGCCGTCGGCGGTGCGGTTCATCAGCCCGGCGGGGGTGCTCTGGAAATTATTCCACTCGCCGATGGCGTACACGAACGACTTGTTGGGGGCCGTGAGGGCCAGAATGGCCGACGTGCCCCCCGGCAAATACGTGATGCCTTCGCGGGCACCGGCCGGCAGCGGGGCCGTAACCACGGTGGGCGGCACCACAAAAACGGCCGAGTCGGAAGCCGCCGTGGCCCCCCTGCCCGCCCTGAAGCGCACCACGTTGCGGCCCGGCTGCGTGGGCGTGACGCTGCCGCTGAAGGTGGTGGCGTTGGCGGCCGACGTAGCCACAATGTTGCCGTTGAGGGCGATGGTGAGGGTGTTGGCCTGGGCACTGATGCCGCTAATCGGGATGGCCACGCCCGCCGGCACAACGCGCGAGGTGCCGCTGCCGGGGTCGGTGAGGCGCACGGCCTGCCCGCCCTGGTACACGTCCACAAAAATGTCGCCCCCGTCGGCCGCCCGGCCCACGGTGTTGCCGGCTCCGTCCTTGAAAAGCATCCCCAGCCGCCGGATGGTTTCGGTGGCTGGTGCCGGGTAAAAAGTGGTGGGCGTGAAGGTAATGGTGTAGAGGTTGGGGTTGGTGGCGCTGCGCGTCATCAGGGCCGCCGGGTCGGGCTGATTAAAACTGGGGCTTTTGACGTAACGCCAGGTGGTGTTGTTGGGGCTAAGGTTGGTGACGACGCCGGTCCAGATGTACACCGGGTTGGCGAAATTGTTCAGTCCCCGGTTGCCCTGGCTGGCATCGAAAGTGAGGGTTACGGGCGCGTTGGCCGCGAAGAACACCGGCTGGGTGCTCACCACCTGGGCGTGGGCGGCGGGCCGCAGCCCCAGGGCCAACAACGCCACGCCTAAAAGTCGAAATGCTTTCATGTGAAAAAAATGAAGGTTGAAGGTTGAAGGAAAAGCGGCGGCCTGCACCAGCCCTGCCGCCCCAGGGCGCAAGATACGGCGGTAGCTTTGTGGCCCCGCCATGCCTACTACACGCCACCGCGTTTTTTTAGTTCGCGCCGCTGCGGCCGCGCTGCTGGCCGCGGGCGTTGCGGGGGCGGGCCAGGCCCAGCCAGGGGCAACCCCCACCCCCGCCGATACAACCCGCCCGGCCCGGCGCCTTCCCTGGCTGATAGCGGGCACGGCCAGCAGCTACGGCATTATTTACACCGGCCTGGGCACGGTGTGGTACACCGGCGAACGGGGGCCGCTGCACTGGTTCAACGACTTGCCAGAATGGCAGCAGCTCGACAAGTGCGGGCACGTTTGGGGGGCATTTCAGGAGAGCCGGGCCGCCGTGGATATGCTGCGCTGGGCCGGGCTGCCGAACAAAAAAGCCATCTGGTACGGGGCCTTCGTGGGGTTTGTGGTGCAAAGCCCCATCGAAATTCTGGACGGCTACGACCCGGCCTACGGCGCGTCGGCCCCCGATTTGGCCGCCAATCTGGTGGGGTCGTTGGGGGTGTTGGGCCAGGAGCTGGCCTGGCACGACATCCGCCTGATGCCCAAAATTTCGTTCCGCCTCACGCCCTACGCCGCCCAGCGGCCCAACGTGCTAGGCAGCAATTTCCCCGAGCGCCTGCTCAAAGACTACAACGGCCAAACCTACTGGCTCTGCGCCGATTTGCACGCCTTCAGCCCCAAACCCCTCCCCTGGCCGCGCTGGCTGCAACCCGCCCTGGGCTACGGCGGGCACGAGATGGTGTACAACGACGACGGCACCAACGCCGCCGCCGGCCTGCGCCCCTACCGCCAATACTACCTCGCGCTCGACGTGGACCTGCGCCGCATTCCGACCCGCTCGCCGGTGCTGAAGAAAGTATTTTACGCCCTCAGCATCTTTCATTTTCCGGCCCCGGCGCTGGAATACAACGGCCGGCAGGGGCTGGTGGGGCACTGGCTGTTCTTTTGATTGGGGGGTTGGTTGTGACAGTTTTAATGATTGTTGCGCCTGGTGTCACGCCACTAACTGTGACACCAAATGCGGTTCTGCCTTAATTTGTCACACGCTGTCGTGTGACAAATTAAGGCATACTGACTAAAGTTGTCACACCCCGGCGTGGCGGGCCGCGCAACGGCGGCCGGCCAAAAGTCTGGCGGGCCGCCCCGCCTACCTTTGCACGAATCGGCGCGGGCAACAAAATCGG
>JANYFQ010000304.1 GCA_025362615.1 Hymenobacter sp.
GCCCTCAAAAACGATGTCGTCGAGGCTGGCGCGGGCAATTTGTGCGTTATCCATCATAGCCCCGAAGCAGTTATAAGTGAAATGTCGTCCTTAGAAGCTGGCACGAGGGCGTACTTCTTCTGGTTCGTGATGTTCATCTCGTCCAAGATGTCCACCATGTTTTTGTACTTGGCGTCGTCGTTGGGCTTGAGCAAGATAACCGGGGCCGGCGCCTGCCGCTGCCGGTCCAAAATAACCTTGCGAATGCCGTCGGGGCCGTAATTCGTCACCTTGATTTCGGGCACGGCTACGGTCTTGTCGTTGGGCGTGTTGAGGCCCATGTAGTAGTACGCTTTGTTGTCTTTGCCGAGGATGATGCTCATGGCTTCGGAAGCCTTGATTTTGATTTGCTCATCCAGTTTCTTTTCCTTCACCGGCATCGTGAGCTGCAACACGTTGGGCTTGTTGAAGGTCGTCGTCAGCATGAAAAAGGTGAGGAGCAGAAAGGCCAAATCCACCATCGGTGTCATGTCGATTTTGGTCGACATCTTTTTGGCCCGCTTCTTCCCACCTTTCCCACCGGAATCGGCTTTTCCTTGAATTTCTGCCATTGCGGGGTTTGTTTAATAAAGCTGTTAGCGGGTAGCTACTAGCTGTTAGCTTTGATTTGTAGTCCTGGCAGTTGGCTATCGGCTATCAGCTAATAGCTAACGGCCTTTTATTTCGTCGCTACGGGCTTGTTTTCCAGGTCCGTTATCAGATTGAAGCGGTTGATGTCCTTCTCTTGCAACACCTTGATGACCTGCTGCACCGTGGGTACGTCGGCATCGCCGTCGCCTTTGATGGCGATGTAGGTTGGTTTTTTGAAGATGGACTGATTGGCACGGCGGGCCTCAAGCACCCAGTCGATGAGCTGGTTGTTGAGCGAATCCATCGGGATGCCGGTGCCGCTTTTGCCGGCAATCTTGCGGTCGTCGGACGACATACTCAGCAGCGAGCCGAGCTGCCCGATGGGCACCCCGAAGTTGGTGAGGTTGCCGAATGCCTTGGCTTGAGCCGCCGTGAAGGTGACGTTGTACTTGGCACCCACGCGCTGCAAAGCCGCGATTTTGGTTTGCTCGGCATCAACGCCAAAAAAGACACGCTTGTTCTTGTCAATCGTGAGCGTGATGACGTTGTTTTCGGGCAGTTTCAGGTCCGAAATTGACGACGGCGCATCGACCACCACGGTTTCTTCGGGCGCAAATTTAGTGGTGAGCATGAAGAACGTCACCAGCAAAAAAGCCAGGTCCACCATCGGGGTCATGTCGAGCGAAGGAGCCGTGCGGTGCGGTTTTACTTTGGGCATGGTCGGGTTAGTTCTTGGTTTCGGGTAGTCGGGTGAGCGGTTCAGTAACCGGTATCGGAGGGGCGAACAGCGGCGGCTACCGGCAAGGTGCCCAACCGGGTACACAACGCTGGCCAGGGGCCGCGTATTGCGCGGTTCGACCGCCCAATACCGACTACCGACTACTGAAAATTAAAACTTAAACCGTGGCCTTGCTGCCATGCTGGCCGGCGAAGGTTTGGATGATGCTGAAACCGGTTTCGTCGATGCTGTAAGTCAGCTCGTCAATTTTGCTGGTGAAGTAGTTGTAGGCGATGATGGCCAGGGCCGACGTGCCAATGCCGAAAGCCGTGTTGATGAGGGCTTCCGAGATACCGGCGGCGAGTTTCACGGCATCGGGGGTGCCGGCTTGGGCCAAGGCCGAGAAGGCGCTAATCATGCCGAATACCGTGCCGAGCAAACCAACGAGCGTGGCCACCGAAGCGATGGTGGAGATGATGACGAGGTTCTTTTCGAGCATGGGCAATTCCAGGGCCGTCGTTTCCTCGATTTCTTTCTGAATGGCCAGCACTTTCTGGTCGGTAGCCATTGTGTTCTCGCGGCTCATGTCGTTGTACTTCAGCAAACCGGCTTTTACGACGTTGGCCACCGAGCCTTTCTGCTTGTCGCAGACGGCGAGGGCACCGTTGATGTCGTTGCTGTTGAGTTTCTGCCGGACGGTCCGCACGAAGCTTTCGATGCTGCCCGAGCCTTTGGCTTTCGAGATGGTGAGCATCCGTTCGATGGAGAAGACGAGTACGCACACGAACAGGGTAAGCAGAATGGGCACAATGTTGCCGCCGCTGTACACCGTGCCGAGCATATCGCCGGGGATGGGCTGGTTGGTGTTTACGCCGCCCTGAAAGTGGCTGCCGTCGCCGAGGACGAATTTGAAGACGATGTAGCTGACGACGAAAGCGGCGACAATTGCAATCACCGAGAACATGGAGGCCCCGCTGCTGCTGGACGCTTGGGCATTGGGGGCGGCCGGCGCGCCGGGCCGGGGGCTCGTATTCATGGCATTTTTCTGTTCCATCGTGCTGGAGGTTTTGGGGGGTTGTGAGTGGGGTGAGTTGATTGGCGGGTAAAGAAAACGCAAAAAATCGGTTTCGGCCGCGTTGTTGCCTTTTCACGGGTTGCCGAAAACCGGTTTTTGGTGAAAGGAAACCGCGTTTTCAGACGAAGCGCAAACCGCGTCCGGGCTTTTGACAGCCCAAACCTAACCATAAATGTTGGCCCGCGCCAAATTTGGTCAAAAAAACCGCTGGCTTGCTGGGGTGTTGTAAGAAGTTTAGCCCGAGAATTTCAGGCAATAAAAGGCAGGCAACGCGAAACTCAAACTTACTGTTCGCTCAGTTCGCGCTTGGCGGCTTCCCAGTACACGTCCATCTGCGCCAGCGTCAGGTCGCGCAGGGCGTGGCCATCGGCGCGGGCGCGGGTTTCGAGGTATTGGAAGCGGCCGATGAACTTGCGGTTGGTGCGCTCCAGGGCTTCTTCGGGGTTGATGCCGGCGAAGCGGGCAAAATTGACGAGCGAGAAAAGTAGGTCGCCAAATTCCTGGGCGGCGCGGTCGGCTTGGGCGGCATCGGTGGCGGGTTGGCCGTGGCCGTATTCTGCGCCGAATTCGGCCAGTTCCTCCTGCACTTTTTGCCACACCTGGGCGGGTTCTTCCCAATCGAAGCCCGCGCCCCGCGCTTTCTCCTGGATACGCATGGCTTTCACGAGGGCCGGCAACGACACCGGCACCCCGGCCAGTACGCCGGCGTTGCCTTTTTCCTGTAGTTTGAGCTGCTCCCAGTTGCGCTTGACGGTGGCCTCGTCGTCGGCTTTCACATCGCCATAAATGTGCGGGTGCCGGAAAATAAGTTTTTCGCACTGGGCATTGAGCACGTCGGCAATGTCGAACGCGCCTTGCTCGGCGGCGATGCGGGCGTAGAAAATCAGGTGCAACATCACGTCGCCCAGTTCTTTTTTCAGGTCGGGCAGGTCGTCGCGCAGGATGGCGTCGCTGATTTCGTAGGTTTCCTCAATCGTGAGGTGCCGCAGTGTTTGCAGGGTCTGCTTTTTGTCCCAGGGGCATTCGGTGCGGAGGCGGTCAAGCACATCAAGCAGGCGGCCGAAGGCTTCGAGCTGGGCGGGGCGGCGGGCGGCCGAAAGAAAATCGGCGGGGGTAGGCGTGGGGGCATCCATTGCTTCAAAGGTAGCCAACGGCCAGGCGGTGCGTAATTTTGCGGCCCGTAAATATGTTTCTCGTTTCTGGTTTCTTGTTTCCTCTTGATTGACGGGCAAGCGCAACAAGAAACAAGAAACAAGAAACAAGAAACAAAAAACTCCCCTTGACGCTCATCAAATCCATCTCCGGCATCCGGGGCACCATTGGCGGCCCCGCCGGGCAGGGCCTTACGCCGCCCGACGTTGTGAAATACGCCGCCGCCTACGGCACCTGGGCGCTGCAACAGCCCACCGACTCGCGCCTGATTGTCATCGGCCGCGATGCCCGCCTGTCGGGTGATGTGGTGAGCCGCCTCGTGGCCGCCACGCTCCAAAGCCTGGGGCTCGACGTGGTGGACCTCGGCCTCAGCACCACGCCCACCGTCGAAATGGCCGTGCCCGCCAAGCAAGCGGCGGGCGGCATTATTCTTACCGCCAGCCACAACCCCAAGCAGTGGAACGCCCTCAAGCTGCTCAATCAGCACGGCGAGTTTATTTCGGCCGCCGAGGGCGAAACGGTGCTGGAACTGGCCGAAACCGAAGCTTTTGACTTTGCCGAAGTTGATGCGCTGGGCACGTATGCGGTGGACGATGATTTCCTCGCAACCCACATTGCCGCCGTGCTGGCCCTGCCGCTGGTGGACGTGGCCGCCATCCGCGCCCGCAACTTCCGCGTCGTCGTGGATGCCGTGAACAGCAGCGGCGGCTTCGTGGTGCCGGCGCTGCTCGAAGCCCTGGGCGTGAGCGTTATCGAAAAGCTGCATTGCGAACCCACGGGCCATTTCGCCCACAACCCCGAGCCGCTGCCCGAACACCTGGGCGACATCGCCAACGTCCTTAAAAATGGCGGCTTTGACCTGGGCATCGTCGTGGACCCCGACGTGGACCGCCTGGCCCTGGTGTGCGAAAACGGCGAGCTGTTTGGCGAAGAATACACCCTCGTGGCCGTGGCCGACTACGTGCTGCAAGCCAGCGGCGGCGGCAACACCGTGAGCAACCTCAGCAGCACCCGCGCCCTGCGCGACGTGACCGAAAAGCACGGCGGCCACTACGCCGCCGCCGCCGTGGGCGAGGTAAACGTGGTGACGCTCATGAAGCAAACCAACGCCGTCATCGGCGGTGAGGGCAACGGCGGCATCATTTACCCCGAGCTGCATTATGGGCGCGACGCGCTGGTGGGCATCGCCCTGTTTCTGACGCACCTGGCCAAATCGGGCGGCACTACGTCGGCGCTGCGGGCCACGTTTCCGCCCTACTTCATCTCGAAGAACAAAATCGAGCTGACCCCCGAAATCGACACCGACCAAGTACTCGTGCAAATGGCCGCCCGCTACGCCGACCACCCGGTAAACACGATTGACGGCGTAAAAATCGAGTTCGGCAAGCAGTGGGTTCACCTCCGCAAATCGAACACCGAACCCATCATCCGCATTTACGCCGAAGCCGCCACGCTGGCCGAAGCCGATGCGCTGGCCCAGCGGATTATCGGGGACATTGAATCGGTGACAAATTGCTGAATTGTTTAATTGACGTTACGCGGTGCTTCAAACCCCGTGGGGGTTTGGGGCACCGCGTAACGTCAGTGTTTAATTGCTAAATTGTTGGCTGTTCTGCCCGCCCAAAACGCCAGCGGCCCAAAACGTGACAACCCCAACCCCAAAACAGCAACAATTCAACAATAAAACAGATGTACGCCTACTTCGACAACGCCGCCACCACGCCCCTCGACCCCGAAGTGCTGGATGCCATGCTGCCCTACCTGAGCCAGCACTACGGCAACCCCAGCAGCTTGCACGGCCCCGGCCGGCAGGTGCGGGCGGCCATCGAAACGGCCCGCAAAACCGTGGCCGGCCTGCTCAACGCGGCCCCGGCCGAAATTAGCTTCACCAGCGGCGGCACCGAGGCCGACAATTACGCCGCCTTCGGCAGCATTCGGACGTTGGGGCTGACGCACGCCATCACCTCGCCGCTGGAGCACCACGCCGTGCTGCACCCCTTGCAGGCGCTGGCCAAAACCGACGAAATCCGCCTCAGCTACCTGCGGCACGACGCGCACGGCCGCCTCGACTTGGCGCACCTCGAAGAGCTGCTCGCCACCAACCCGCGCAGCTTCGTGAGCCTGATGCACGCCAACAACGAAATCGGCAACCTCAACGACCTGGCCGCCATCGGGGCGCTGTGCGCGGCGCACAACGCCATTTTCCACTCCGATACCGTCCAGACGATGGGCCATTATGCCCTGGATGCGCAGGCGCTGCAAACGCAGTTTCTGGTGGGGGCGGCCCACAAGTTTCACGGGCCGAAGGGCGTGGGCTTTTTGTACTGTCGGAGCGGAATGCAGTTTGCGCCCTTCATCCACGGCGGCTCGCAGGAGCGCAACGTGCGGGCCGGCACCGAAAACGTGTACGGCATTGTGGGCTTGGCCAAAGCCCTCGAAATTGCCTGCCGCGACATGGCCGCCCACCGCCGCCACGTATTGGGCCTCAAGCTTCGCTTCCGCGAAAAACTCACCGCCGAAATCGACGACGTGCGCTTCAACGGCTGCTCCGCCCTGCCCGACGAAAGCCTCTACACGGTGCTGAGCGTGAGCCTGCCGCCGTCCGACATCAGCGAAATGCTGCTCTTCAACCTCGACATCAACAAGGTGGCCGCCTCGGGCGGCTCGGCCTGCACGAGCGGGGCCCAAACCGGCTCGCACGTCCTCGAAGCGCTGGGCTGCGCTGCCGACCGCCCCACCGTGCGCTTCTCGATGAGCAAGATGAACACCGAAGCCGAGGTCGATTTTGCCGTCGCGCAGCTCGCCAAGCTCTACCGCCCCGTGGCGGCGTAATTTTTCAGCCGCCCGTGTCGCTCCTTCTCTCCCTCGAAACGTCGTCGCCGCTCTGTTCGGTGGCCCTGCACCGCCTCGCCGACGGCCACCTGCTGGGCCAGTCGGAGCTGCGGCTCGACAAATCGCACTCCTCGCACCTCACCGTCCTCATCGAGCAGTTGGTAATCAACACCGGCCACACCCTGCACGACCTCGCGGCGGTGGCCCTCAGCGACGGCCCCGGCTCGTACACCGGCCTGCGCATTGGCGCGGCGGCAGCCAAAGGCTTGTGTTTTGCCCTCGATATTCCGCTGCTCGCCGTGGGCTCGTTGCGGGCGTTGGCGGCCCAGGTAAGGGCCGTTACGGCGCTGCCCGCGCAGTTTTTGTTTGTGCCGATGCTCGATGCCCGCCGGCAGGAAGTGTACACCGCCACCTATCGCGCCGATGGCACCGAACTCGCCCCGCCCGCGCCGCTCGTCCTCACGCCCGACGCGCTGAACGAACCCATCGGCCCCCTGCGCCGCCTGTGTTTTGGCAGCGGCGCTGTCAAATTTGCGGCAATGGCAGTGGGGCGCGACGACCTGGTTTTTCTGCCCAACATTGAGGCTTCGGCCGCTGCCGTGGGGGCGCTGGCGCTGGCTTTGTACCACCGGCAAGCCTTCGAAAACGTGGCCTACTACGAGCCGTTTTATTTGAAGGACGTGTACACCACCACGCCCAAGTAGGGGCGGGGGCAGCCCCTGCAAGGCTTGCCCCCGCCCGTGACATCCGAACCGCCGGAACGATGTCAATGCCGATACCCTTGCCACGTCCCCCCATACCGGTAGCCTGCCACCGTTTTGGCCTTGATGCAGCAGCTTTCGCACACAAAAACCCACCCCTTGCCCGTGGCCGGGGTTTGGATGCGGTAAAGCGTCGTGGCCTCAACGCCACAATGGGCGCAAATCTTGGTTTTCATGCCGGCTAATTTCGTTTGCGATTCTGTTTCACCAACAAGTGTCTGACAAAAGCAGCCCGCCAGCCCAAGCCCCTAAGCCCCCAAGTCCCTAAGCCCCTAAAACATGGAGCCTCTATTCGTCAATCGCGTCGCCAGCAGCGGCCTCGTTACCCTCAACCTCGAAGACTTCATTCACCCCGGCCAGCGGGTGGTGTACGACATCAAGGACAACCTTTTCCACGGC
>JANYFQ010000310.1 GCA_025362615.1 Hymenobacter sp.
CCCAGGCGGTCCGGTTGTACCGGCTCTGGTGCCGGACGGCCTGGGGTGCGGGCTGAAAGCCCGCAGCACTCAGTCACGGGGCACAGCCCCGCGCCAAAACGCCGCTGCGTTTCAGCAGTCAGGACGTTGTTGCCGCCGTAGCAAAAGTACGCCCCGCAGCCCCCGCGCCGCGTACTTTTGGCCAATGCCCGACCCCATCAAACTCCTCATCTGGGACCTCGACGACACCTTTTGGCGCGGTACCCTTTCCGAAGGTCCCGTCGCCGCCGTGCCCGCCCACCTGGCCCTGGTGCGGGCCACCGCCGGCCGGGGCCTGGTCCACACCATCGTCAGCAAAAACGACTTAGCGCCCGTCGAAGCCCAACTGGAAGCCCTCGGCATCCGCGATTTTTTCGTGTTCCTGCGCGTCGGCTGGCAGCCCAAAGGCCCCGTCATCCAGGAGCTGCTGGCGGCCATGCAGCTCCGCGCCCCCAACGCGTTGTTTTTGGACGACAACCCCGCCAACCGCCGCGAGGCCGCGTTTTACAACCCCGGCCTGCACACCGCCGACCCGGCCGAAATCGCCGCCCTTACGCCCCAACTCCTGGCCCTGGGCAAGCCCGATGCCGGGCTTTCGCGCCTGCGCCAGTACCAACTTTTGGAGCGCCAGCAGCAAGCCCGCGCCCAGTACGAGGGCGACAACCTGGCCTTCCTCCGCGCCGCCGGCCTGCAAGTCGAGTTCCGCGAAGGCCCCGCCGCCCTGCTGCCGGATGTGGCCCGAATCGAAGAGTTGATAAATCGCTCCAACCAGCTCAACTTCACCAAAAAGCGCGTCGAGGCCGCTACCCTCGCCGCCAGCTTCGCCGATTCCCGCCGCTGCTGGGGCAGCGTCCGCGTCCGCGACCAGTTCGGCGACTACGGTTTGGTGGGCGTGTTCTGCGTTGATTTGGATGCGAATACGTTGGAGCAATTCGTGTTTTCGTGCCGCATTTTGCACCTCGGCATCGAGCAATTCACCTACGCCTGGCTGGGGTTTCCGGCCCTGGAAGTGCAAGGCGAAGTCATCACCGAGCTGACCAAAACCGACCGCCCCGACTGGCTGACAATCGTAGGCCACGACCCCAACGCGGCGGCAACGGCCGGCAACCCCGGCGCGGCGGGCGCAGCGACGGCGGCGGCGGCGGCCAACGGCACACCGGCCACCGCCGCGCCCCGGCTCCGCGTTTTCCTCAAAGGCGGCTGCGATTTGGGCCAGCTCACGCCCTACCTGCGGGCCTTCGATTTGGCGGTGGAAGAAGAATTTAACTTCCTCAACGAGAACCAAATCACCGCCCACCTCGAACACACCGCCCTGCTGCGCCACACCCGCGAGCTACCCCCGCCCGAGCAGCAGCGCTTGGCGCAGCTCCCCTTCCTCGGCCCCGGCGCTTTTGACACCAAACTCTGGGACACCACCCACTACGATGCCCTGGTGTTCAGCCCCCTCATGGACTACACCCAGGACCTGTACCGCGAGCGCCGCACGGGCCTGGAAATCCCCTTCGGCGGCTACCACAACCTCCTCGCCGCCGACCCCACCGCCCTCGCCGCCCGCTACGCCCGCCGCAAGTTTCGCGGCATGGACGAGGCATTTCTGCGTCGGTTTGCCGCCGACTTCCGCTACGAAGGCCCCATCTCACCCACTGGCTTCGCCGAAAACCTGGGCTGGCTGCGGCGGCAAATCCCCGCCGCCGTCCCCATTTTCTTCCTCAACGGCAGCGAAATTGAGGTGCCCGGCTCGGCCGAAACCGGGGCCGCCGCCCGCCACGCCGCCCTCAACGCCGCCCTCGAAACCTTCGTGGCCGGGGCCGAAAACTGCTTTTTGATTGACGTGCGCCCCTTCGTCAACCAACCCGCCGACGTCACCAACAACCTGCGCCACTACCAGCCACGCCACTACCGCACCCTGGCCCAGCACCTGGCCCAGGCCATTGCCGCCTGGCGCGGCCAGCAGCTCACCCGCTCGCGCTGGGCCGATTGGCAGGCCCAGGCCTGGCAGTGGCTTCCGGAAAAGGTGCGGTACGCGGTAGCGCGGGTTTTCAACCCGCGCAGTTGGCGGTAACGCGGGTTTTCAACCCGCGCTACAACACGTCGCAACGACCCAACGCGCGGGTTGAAAAACCGCGCTACAACAGCGCGGCCAGCGCCGCCGCCTGCGCCCGCCGCGCATACTGCCCGAACCGGCTGCCCACCAAATCCAAATCCGGCCCCGCTGCCCACTGCCGCACCAACGCCTCCAGCGTGGCTTGCATCAGCGCAACGTCCTCGTAAGGCAGCACTTGCCCGGCTCCGCAGGCCCGCAAAATCACATCCGCATCGCAGCCCGCCGGGCCAACGCACAAAATGGGTTTGCGGGCCGCGAGGTACTCAAACAGCTTGCCCGGCAAAATGCCCAGGTTGCGCGGCACGTCCGGGATGGCCATCAGCAAAACACTGGCCGCCAGCAGCTCCCGCACCGATTCGGCGTGGGGCACGAAGGGCCGAAACTCGCAGATTTCGGCCAGGCCCGCCGCCGCAATCTGCGCCCGCAACTGCTCGCTCACCTGCCCCACAAAGCGCAGCCGCACCGGCACAGCCGGGTAGGCCAACACCGTGGCCGCCAGCGCCGCCAGCAGCCCGCCGAGGTGATACAATTCAGTAATGGTGCCGGCGTGGACGATGCGGAGGCAGTCGGTGGGCGGAGCCGAAGGCTGCCCGAAATCAGCCTCGTCAAACCCGTTGGGCACAACGTGGATTTTGGCCTCCGGCAGCGCCGCGTTTTTGTTGAGAAACAAGCGTTTGGTTTCGGGCGATGTCACGAGCACGGCATCGGCGTGGGCCAGCACCTGCCGCTCGTAGCGGGTGTCGAGCCAGGTGGCCAGGGGCGTGCGGTGCAGGTCTTTGGCGAAGTAGATGTTGGCCCAGGGGTCGCGCAAATCGGCGAGCCAGCGCCAGCCGTAGCGCCGCTGCAAGGCCAGCCCGATAAGCTGGGTAGAGTGCGGCGGCGAGGAGGTCAGCACCGCGTCAAACGCCTCACCGCCAGCCACCAATTCAGCCACGGCCCGCAGGGCGTGGCGGTTCCAGCCCCGGCGCGGGTCAGGAATAAAAAGGTTGCCGCGCACAAAACGCATGACTTGCTGCGTGAAGCCCGGCTTGCCCTCGTTGGCGAAACCGCCGTAAGGCACAGCCCTGCCCGTCAGCTTTTTATACTGCTCAAACGGCTCCGACGTGCCCGTGCGAATGACGCGCACCCCGGCCGGCACTTCGGCCAGCAAACTCTCATCAAGCACCGGGTAAGTGGCTTGTTCGGGGTCCACGGTCAGCACCGTGGGCACTACGCCAAACTGGCCCAAGTGCTTCACCCACTTCAAACAACGCTGCACCCCCGCCCCGCCCGAGGGCGGCCAGTAATACGTAACGACGAGCAGGCGGAGCGGACGGGAAGCCAAAGTATGCAAAACTACGTTCGCGCCGCACGTTTCCCCCGTAACTTTGGGGCTTTACTGAACTCAGGGCGGTTCATATGGCCGAATGCAGAACGCCAAGACGTTCTTCACCCCCGCGCCATGAAATCCTCACCAACACGTTTCCAGCCATGAGTAAACAAGCGGTTTTATTCGGGGAAACACTGTTGGTTATCAAAGCACAAGTGGAACTTACTAACCGACGATTTGCTGTGCTTGAAGCCATGGCAAGCATCGGCTTTGATTGCCTGAAAAAGGCAACGCACGGAACGCATACCCCTTTTCCTTCCTTAATCGCCCCGTACTTGCTGCGAATGGGCTTGATGCAGCAAGAGTCGTCTGTTTTGCAAAAACACCTGGCTGCTTTAAAAAGTAAAAGTTCTTAGCTCCAACCGCGCAACGCCTGCACGAAGGCGAAAACACGCTCCGCGAACTCGCCTGGTAGCCCCAAAAGCGAATCCAGCCGCGCAGCGGCGTATCCGTTAAATCCGTTAAATCTGTTTGAATCTGCGGTCTATGTTTGACAACCTCTCCACCAAGCTCGAAAAAGCCTTCAAAACCCTCAAAGGCCAGGGCAGCATCTCCGAAATCAACGTCGCGGCCACCATCAAGGAAATCCGCCGGGCGCTGGTCGATGCCGACGTTAATTATAAAGTAGCCAAGGACGTAACCGACCGCATCAAGGACGCGGCAATGGGCCGCGACGTGCTCACGGCCGTGTCGCCGGGCCAGCTCATGGTCAAAATCGTCTACGACGAGCTCACCGAGCTCATGGGCGGCGAGAAGAAAGACATCACCATCAAGGGCGACCCGGCCGTGATTCTGCTCTCGGGCTTGCAGGGCTCGGGCAAAACCACGTTTGCCGGCAAGCTGGCCAGCTACGTGAAAAGGCAGGGCCGCAACGTGCTGCTGGTGGCCTGCGACGTGTACCGCCCCGCCGCCATCGACCAGCTCAAGGTGCTCGGCGAGCAAATCGGCGTGGAGGTGTACGCGGAAGTCGAGAACAAAAACCCCGTCGACATCTCGCGCAACGCCATCGAGTACGCGAAGAAGAACAACAAAAAGGTCGTCATCATCGACACCGCCGGCCGCCTGGCCGTCGACGAGCAGATGATGCGCGAGATTGAAGCCGTGAAAGCGGCCATCAACCCCAGCGAAACGCTGTTCGTGGTGGACGCCATGACCGGCCAGGACGCCGTGAACACGGC
>JANYFQ010000336.1 GCA_025362615.1 Hymenobacter sp.
CGGCCGCCAAAGCCGGCGCAAAGCCGGCGGCTCCCAAGCCCAAGCCGGCCCCGAAGAAAAAAGCAAGCAGCGGCTGGGACACCGCCGATTTGTGGTCGTCGCCCTCGGGCGGCGGCTGGGGCAACGACGACGGCTGGGGCAAGGCCGACGACGGCTGGGGAGCGCCCGCCAAAAAGAAAGCGCCCGCCAAAAAGCCCGTGGCCAAAGCGGCCCCCAAGGCCGCACCCGCCGCCGCCAAGCCCGCCGAGTCCAAGGCCAACCCGGCCGATTTCGACAACGGCGGCTTCGGGGCGGCCGATGCCACGGACGGCAGCGCAAGCGGCGGTTTCGCGCCTTCGGCCACCGCCGACCCCTACTACGCCCCGCCCGCCAGGGGCGCGGTGCTGGTGCTCAAAGATGCCGACCTGCTGCTCTCGGCCGTCGGCGACTCGGTGCTGCTGCGGAAGGTAAGCGGCTCGGTGGTGCCCAACAGCAGCCGCCTCATCGCACCGGCGCGCAACTGGCCTGGACCATCAAAACCAACCCCGTGACGGCCGACCTCGGGCCGTTCGACTTCGATTTTGCCAAGCCCGAATTTACGGCCCAACCCGCCACGCTCACCTACCCGTACCTGCTCGAAGCGCCCGTCAAAGGCGCGTTGAGCTACAAGGCCACCCGCCGCAAGCCCGGTGCCGTTGAGGCCAGCTACCCGCGCTTCATCTCGCTCACCAACGATGTGAAAATCAAGAATCTGGGCGACAACCTGGCCTACCGGGGCGGCCTCTCGCTGGCCGGCAGCCGCTTGCTGAGCGCCGCCCTCGACGGCTCGCTGTCCTACCTCACCATCAGCGCCGACGGCAAGCCCAAGGTGCTGGCGGGCTCGCGGGCCTACGTGCTCGGCGACTCGACGATAACCGCCACCCGCGCCACGGTGAGCCTCTACGAAGGCGCGAAAGACTCGCTTTACCACCCCGGCGTGACGTTTAAGTACCGCAAGGGCAAGCAGCAGCTCAAGCTGGGGCGCGACGAAGGCACCTACAAGGCCACGCCCTACGCCGACTCGTACCACCAACTCGAAATTCAGACCGAGCTGCTGACCTGGAACCTGCGCGAGCCGAAGATGGAGTTCAGCATCGTGACGGCCAAAAACCAACAGGCGGCGGTGTTCGAGAGCCGGGAGTTTTTTGCCAATTCGCGCTACCAGCAGCTCAAAGGCATCAACCGCATCCACCCGTTGCAGGCGCTGGTGGGCTTTAGCCAGCGGCAGGGCAACCGCAACCCCGTGGGCCTGCGCGACCTGGCCGAGGAGCTGGGCCTGGAGCTTAACGGCCTGCGGGCGGCCATGCGGGGCCTGGTGCGCGACGGTTTTGTGAGCGGCAACGGCACCCAGGGCGAAATCACCATCCTGCCCAAAGGCTTTCATTACGTGGCCGCCAACCGCGATTTGAAGGACTACGACCACATCGCCATCAAGAGTATGTCGGGGGCCGGGCGCAACGCCACGCTCAACCTGGCCAACAACGAGCTGCTGGTGCGCGGCGTCGAGCGCTTCAACTTCAACAACGACTCGGCCCTGGTGTACGTGCAGCCCGACAGCGGGCGGGTGCGCATCGGCAAAAACCGCGACATCACGTTTGGCGGCACCGTGGTGGCGGCCAATATGCGCTTCAAGGGCCGCGATTTTAAGTTCGACTACAACGGCTTTTACGTCGATATGCTCAAGATTGACTCCATCGTCATTCGCTCGCAGGCCAAGCGGGCCAAGGGGGCGAAAGCCGCCGCCAAACACTCCGATTTTGCCCTCACCAACAAGGGCAAAGTCAGCACCGGCCGGCTGTTTCTGAACGACCCGAAGAACAAGTCGGGCCGCAAAAAGAAACTCAATTACCCGTCGTTCGACTCCAAAACCGGCTCGAACGTCTATTTCGGCAAGCAGGACGTGCTGGGCGGAGCCTACGACTCGACGCTGGTGTTCGACATTCCGCCCTTTAAGATGGACTCGCTCAACGGCAGCGGCAAAACGGCGAGCGGCTTTGATGGCACGTTTAAGAGCGGCGGCATCATCCCCGACCTCAAAACGCGCCTGACCACGCAGGCCGACGGCTCGCTGGGCTTCACGTACGACGTGCCGCAGGAGGGCTTCGCGCTCTACAAAAACAAGGGCCGCGTGTACAATAAAATCAAGCTCGATGCCAAGGGCTTGCAAGCCGATGGCAAGGTCGAATACCAGTCGGGCACGTTCACGTCCGACGACTTTGTTTTTTATAAAGATTCCGTGGTGGCCGTGGGTAAGGCCGGCACCGTGGCCGCCCGCAAAACCGACGGGGCCGACGTGCCCAAAATGCTGCTGCCCGCCGGCTACCTCATGCACTGGGACGTGAAGTCGGACTCGATGTTTCTGGCCACGCCGCCCGAGGGCGGGGCCGTGCGCCTCTACACGTCGGCCACCGAAACCGGCCCCACCGGCAAGGCGACGAAGGGCAAGCGGACCCCCGCCCCGGCGGGGCCGGCGGGCTACACGTTTACGGGCACGGCGCTGCTCACGGCGAAGGGCGCGGGCGGCAACGGCCGCCTCGACGGGCCGCAGTCGTACGTGAAGTCGCCGGAGCTGACGTTTAAATCCGACAGTTATTCGGGCCGCCGGGCGGCGCTGAGCGTGAAATCGGCCGAGGCCGGCAAGCCCGCCCTCACGGCCAACGACGTGCAGTTTGACTACGACATGAAGAAGGGCTACGCCGAATTTACCCGCGAAGAGGGCAGCAAGGCCAGCATCGATTTGCCCTACGCGCAGTTCAAAACCACGCTCAGCGGCGGGCGCTGGGACTTCAAAAAGAAAACCGTGCGGATGCGCCTCGCGCCGGGGGCCGACTCGTCGAAATCCTACTTTTACTCCACCAACCCCGAGCAGGCGGGCCTGCGCTTCAAGGCCGCGACGGGCGTGTACGACCTGGCCAAGTACAGCGTGGAGGCCGGCGGTGTGCCCTACGTGGCCTCGGCCGACGCTTGGATTATCCCGGACTCGGGCCGGGTGAGCGTACTGGCGCGGGGGCAGCTCAAGCCCTTCCGCAACGCCAAAATCGTGTTGGATTCGCTGGCCAAATTTCACCAGCTCACGAAGGGCACCATCCGGGTGTTTTCCAAAAAAGCGTTTGGGGGCGATGCCTATTACAGCTTCAAAACCGAAAGGGACTCGGTGGCCATTCACTTCGTGAACTTCGAGCCCGACCCGGCCGGGCTGCTCACCAAAAACGACAAGGGCGGCAAGGCCGCCAAAAAACGCGCCGCCGCCCAGGAAGCCGCCGACGGGGCGGGCACCGCCCTCGACCCCGAAGCCGGTACGCCCACCGTGGCCACGGCCGTGGTGGAGGCGAAGCAGAACTTTTTGCTGGCCCCGCGCATCGGCTACCGTGGCAACATCAAGCTGAACTCGCAGCGCCGGGGGCTGATTTTTGACGGCGAAGTGCAGCTGCAATTCGGTAAAAACCGGGCAACGGCCGAGTGGTTTGCCGTGAAAGACTCCATCGACCCGAAAAACATTGCCCTCAACCTGAAGGGCTTGAAGGGGGCCGACGGCGTGCCGCTCCTCACGGGCCTCTACGTGAGCAACGCCACCAACAAGGTGGCCCCGCGCTACGTGGCGGCCGTGGCCGACCCGCTCGACGTGCCCCTGTTTGACGTGGACGGCACGCTGCGTTACGACAAGCGCCGCCGCCTCTTCAGCATTTCGCGCATCGATGCCGACGACCCCAACGCTTACCAGGGCGCGGTGCTCACGTACCACGACAGCACCAACCGCATCGGGTTTCGGGGGCCGCTGGCGTTCATCAAATCCACCAAAACCTACGGCCTGACCGCCGCCGGCACGGGCACGGCCAACCCCGACAGCGCCCGCTACCGCGTGGAGGCGCTGCTGGGCTTCGACATTGCCCTGCCCGCCAAAGCCGTGGAGGTAATGGCCGACGACCTGGCCAAAATCACCAAAAATGCACCCGACGACCTCGACGGCTCCAGCAGCGAACTCTACAACCTGGGCCAGTTCATCGGCGACAAGGGCGTGGAGAGCTACGCGGCCCGCAAGGGTGCCACGGCTGCCAACCTGGGCAGCCTTTCCAACAAACTTTTGCACACGCTTTTGCTGGGCAAGGTCACGCTCAAGTGGAACGAGAAAAACAAAGCCTGGCACTCGGTGGGGCCGTTGGGCCTGAACGGCGTGGGCAAGAAAAACCTCAATTCGTACGCCGAAGGCTACGTCGAAATCAAGCACGACAACGCCCAGGACGAGGTGACGGTGTACCTCGAACCCGAGCCGCAGAGCTGGTATTACCTGCGCTACGCCAACGGCACGCTGCTCACCAAGTCGAGCAACGAAGCCTACGATGCCCAGATTGGGGCCAAGCAGAAGGGCGACATCGAAACGGCCACCGAGTGGGGCGTTTTCCTGGGCGACTTCCCGGAGGTGGACGCGTTCCGGTCGAATTTCCAGCGCAACTACCTCGGCAAATCGGGCAAGCTCGCCGCCCGCCCCGTGGCCGCGCCCAAGGAAGACCCCGCCGCCGACGGCAAGAAAAAGAAAAAGAAGAAAGACGATGCCTTCGGCGACGGGGCCATCGACGACCCCAACGCCGCGCCCGCCGCCGACCCCGCTACCGACCCGGCCAAAGCCAAAAAGGCCAAAAAAGGCAAGGCCAACGACCCCTTCGCCGATGCCCCGATGGACGACCCCAACGCCCCGCCGGCCGAAGCCAAGCCCAAAAAATCGAAAAAGGAGCTGGCCGCCGAAGCCGCCGCCGCCGCCGAAGCCGGCGGCACC
>JANYFQ010000385.1 GCA_025362615.1 Hymenobacter sp.
GGGGTCGCTGGCCGCCACCGTGTACACGGCCGTGCCGTTGGCCGAGTTTTCGGGCACGCCCACGCTCTGGTCGTTCACCACCGGCGCTTCGTTCACGTTGGTGATGCTGATGGTGAAGGCCCGCACAAACGTCAGCCCGCCCTGGTCCTGGGTTTGCACCCGCACGGCGTAGCTGTTCTTGGTTTCAAAGTCGGCGCTGGCCGTCAGGCGCAGGGTGCTGCCGCTGATGCTGAAGCTGCCGTTGTCGGTGCCGCCCGCCCCGCCCACCAGGGAGTAAGTGAAGGTGCCGCCCGCGTCGGGGTCGGTGGTCGTAAACGTGCCCACCGTGGCGTTGGCCCCGGCGTTTTCGGCCACGGTTTGCGGCGCGAGGGCCAGGGCCGTGGGCGCTTCGTTCACGTTGGTCACGTTCACCGTCACGGTGGCCTGGCTGGTCAGCGTGCCGTCGCTCACCCGCACGAGCAGCGAGTAGGTGGGCGTGGTCTCAAAATCGAGGGCGGCGGGCGTGACGACGGACAGTTGGTTGTCGCCGTCGAAGTCGAAGGCGTTGCCGGTGTTGCCGCTCACGATGCTGTACACGAGCGTCGTGCCCGCGTCGGGGTCGGTGGCTGCCAGGGGCAGGCCCACCGGCGCGGCGAAGGCCGCGTTCTCGGCCACGCTCCGCGTTTGGGGGCTGATGCTCGGCGCTTCGTTCACGTTGGTCACGTTCACCGTCACGGTGGCGCTGCTGCTGGCCGGGGTGGCGGCGTTGTCGGTCACGGTCACGGTCAGGGCGTAGCTGGCCGTGGTTTCAAAGTCGAGCGCCCCGGCCACGGTGATTTGGCCGGTGCTGGCGTTGATGGCAAACTTGCCGGCCCCGTTGCCGGCCGTGATGGCGTAGGTCAGGGTCTGGCCCGCGTCGGGGTCCGAGGCCGTCACGACCGCGCCCACGGCGGTGCCGTTGGCCGTGTTTTCGGGCACCGAGCGGCTTTGGTTGGCGAAAGCGGGCGCTTCGTTCACGTCCGTCACGCTCACCGTCACGGTGGCGCTGCTGCTGGCCGGGGTGGCGGCGTTGTCGGTCACGGTCACGGTCAGGGCGTAGGAGTTCGTGCCTTCAAAGTCGAGCGCCCCGGCCACGGTAAGTTGCCCGGTGCTGGCATCAATGGCAAACTTGCCGGCCCCGTTGCCGGCCGTGATGGCGTAGGTCAGGGTCTGGCCCGCGTCGGGGTCCGAGGCCGTCACGGCCGCGCCCACGGTGGTGCCGTTGGCCGAGTTTTCGGCCACCGAGCGGGGTTGGTTGGCGATGCTGGGGGCCTGGTTGGCGGCCACGGCCGTGGTGATGTTGATTTCATCCACCCCTAGCGTGCCGCGAAAAACAGCATCACCAGCGTTGCCGAGAGTCGTCACCGTGCTCCGAAACTCGTCGATGTTGTTGAACGCCGATACCGCACTCGTATTGAAGGTTGCCCACGCGTTGGGGCTAACGCCGTTTATGGTCATCGTAGCCCCCGAAACGGCCGCGCCTGCCCGGTAGCCGGTCAGCGTTATGTTCTGCGGCGCGCCACCTACAGTGCCGTTGGTGGTAATCCCGTAATAGAGGGCCACCGAGTTGAGCTTGAACAGCAGCGCACCGCTGGGTTTAACCCGTAACTCGGTTACATCACCGGCAAGGGTAGTCCGGCTCGCGCGAACGAACGGGTCGTTTGCCCCTTGCGCCCCTGCACTGCCAGCAGTGCCTTTAACAGAGGAAATGTTGACATTGCTACCGGTAACGAGGCCCGTAAGCGTCCAGCCGGTGCCCGTTATGACACCCGTGGCGGGGCTGGGTTGGTTGCTGGCGTAAAGGGTGCCGTTGGCCAGCGTCGTGAAGCTGGTCGTGCTCGGCACGGCGGGTTGGGCCAGGGCCGCGAAGGCGGGCAGCAGGGCCAGGAACGAGAGGATTAGCCGGCCCCAGCCGGGCCGGGCAGCAGGCGCGAGCGCAGCCATCGAAGCAGTGTGGTGTGGTTTCATAAACAGGTTAAACATTAGTTGCGTGGGGGATAAAGACCTTGTAAGCAGATGAGGTAGTTCAGCCCCAGATAGGGGGGCATGTTGTCGTGGGGCTGCGAGCCACCCGCCTCGCCGATGCTACCGACAGCCATTGGCTTGTTGGGCGGGGCTATTTTGTAGATGGGGGTCCCCAGGGTTCCGTCAACTGCGTTGTCGGTTGGTGCCAGCGCCGCCCCGGCAGCCGTGCCAACGTCACTGGCTTGGTCGGTCGCCAGCAACGGGTGGGTGTGAGCCGGCAGTTGCATATTATTCAGCGTCACGGCTTCGGCACCGCCTCGCTGCCCAATAGCTCGTGCCGCCAGTCCCGGCCCCGCCCCGAACCCCACCGCCACCCGGCCGCGCAGGTCGGGTAAGTTGAAATTGTTCACGCCATCGCCGCCGTAAGTGGTGCCGATGAGGGAAAAAAGAGCGCTGTGCTGGCTGACGGAAAGCAGCTGCCCGTGGCAGAAGGCCCAGCCTTGCGGGGCGAAGTTGCCCGCGTAGAGAATGATGGTGGCAATAAAAGCGTCCATGAGGAAAAAAGGGGAAAGTGGTTAAAAATTTGGAAAGGGCCGGCTGTTGGCAACACCCGGCCCTTTCCAAAGAAAAAAGGCAAATAACGCCGCTGCTACGCCTTTAGCCCCAGGCGGCGCTGGTTGGCATGGCACACGGCATCGGTGAGGGCGTTGTCGTAGAAATCGTTGCACACCGTCACCAGCGGTCCGCCCATCAACCCCAACTCGTTGCGTACCCAAGCGTAGGTTTGGGCATCGGTGCGGGGCTTGGTCGCCAGCAGCGGCGAGGTGCCCCGGCTGGTGGCCGCTACGGCCCGCACCACTGCGCCGGCCACGCCGGTGGCCGTGAGTTGCAGTTGCACGTCGGCCAGCCCGCACTTTGCCAGGTCGCCGGTCGAGGTTTCGTTGAGCTTGCGGACCGCCTTCATAATCACCTCGGCATCGTAGGACTTGTAGTCGTCGGAGTAGCTGGAGCGCGTGTCGGGCTGCGCGTCGCGGTGCAGGAGAATGAGCCGCTTGTTGTCGGTGAGCAGCGTTGCTACGCTGGCTTTCAGGTCGTCCTTGTTGCCGGTTTTCAAGCTGGTGCCGCGCAACGCTTCGTCCAGCACCGCCTGCAGCTCGTGCGCTTCGGGCCGCCGCACGGCCCCGTCCAGGAAGCCCGAGTCGGCGAGGCGCACCACCACGATTTCCTCCTGGTTCTCTTGCAGGAAGCGCACGATGTCGGCCAGAAACTGCTGGTACGTTTCGCCGGGCACAAACAAATGCACGTGGCGCAGCGTCCCGGCAAAAGGGGCCAGCAGCCCGCCCAGGTAGGCCCCGCCCAGGGTCTTGACGTAGGCCAGGTACTTGCCCAGCGCCCCGTCGGCGTTGCGCGTGTTATCGACCACTTTCATCACGTCGGGCTGCAGGTAGCCGGGCCGGAAATCGAAGTAGCGGGCCCCAAGCTGCAGTTGCGTGTAGGTGTCGTCGCGTTGGGTGTTGCCCATGTTTTCCAGCGCCGGCAGGCCCAGCTTCAAAAACATTCCCGCATCGTGGCTGCCCGGCAGCACCAGGTGGTTCAGGTGCAGCGTTTCCTGCGGCTTTTGCTTCTTGTGCAGGCCAAAGAGCCGGGCTTGCCAGTTGCGTTGGGGCTGGGTCACGCTCACGTACACTTGGTGCCGGTTGGGCAGGTCGCTCACGTGTGCCCCGTCCGAGTTGTACACCCCGTAGGAAGCGCAGAACGTACCCGTCGCCCGCGAAGGCTCCAGCATATTGGTCATGTCTTCGCCCGTGATGTCGCCGTCGTTGGCGTTCACGCGCAGGCTGCGCTCGTACACTTCCTGGTTGGCGGCGTTGAAGAGCCGAAAGCCCACCTTGCCTTCGTAGTACGCGCCGAATGCCGCGTTCTTGACCTCGTAGCCCTGGTTGTGCCACGTGCCATCGGCCGCCAACTGGTACTTGTCGGCATCCTGGTCTTTGGTGCCGGCGCTGCGGCCGTACAGTTCCACCCGAAAGCCATCGGCGGCGTAGCCGTACATTTCCACGCCTTTGGAAAGCGTCGAAACCCCAACCCCGCCCGCGACGGTATCCGTCGCCACCGCAGCCGCCGTGTTGGCCGCACTGGTTGCCGTGTCGGCCACGGCGTTGGCTGCTTTGGTTGCCGCGTCAGCCACCACGTTGGCGGTGTTTGAAGCGATGTCGGAAACTGCATTGGCGGCATCCTCAATGAAAGAGAAAAAACCCATACAAAGTGGTAAAAAGGGTGAAGAAAACCTGGCGACCGGCCAGGCACGGCTAAAAAAAAACGAACGGCCCGGCACGCCGCCGGGCACGGGAAATTGCGTGGCACAAAGGTGGCAACCCGCGCAAGCATTTTGCAACTCATTTTCCGACTTTGAGCACGAAGCCCCCATATTTGAGGTCGAAGCCCGGCCGCAGCCCCGTTTCCAGCGCCTGGGGCCACTTTTGCCGGGAGGGCAGTACCTTTGTAGGGCAGCACTGCCCTCCCTGCCTACCACCCTCCCCATGTCTCCCCTTCCCGTGGCTTCGCCCGAGGCGCTGGTGCGCCGCTACTACGGCCTCTCGCAGGCGCAACTCGCCCGCTGGCTGGGGGTGCGGGTGGCGGCCCTGGCCCACGCCGAGGCCGGCCGCCGGCCCCTGCCCGCCGCCGGCGTGGCCCGCCTGCTGGCCCTGGCCGCGCCCGTGCCCCCGCCCGCCCGCTGGCC
>JANYFQ010000173.1 GCA_025362615.1 Hymenobacter sp.
CCGCAAAGTTCGGGCACAATTGGGTTGGCCCGGTTGATTTTGACCCGTGGTATAACAACAACGCGCGGGTTGAAAACCCGCGCTACCCGGCCTAAAACCCTACTCGCTTGCGCTGTTGCCCGGCAAACCACTGCACCGCCAGCCGGTAGCTTTCCAGCCCAAACCCGCTGATGCAGCCCGCGCAGTAGCGCCCCAACAAGCTTTTTTGCCGGAAATTTTCGCGGGCCGCCAGGTTGGTGAGGTGTACCTCGACCACCGGCGCGGCGATGGCCGCCACGGCATCGGCCAGCGCCACGCTGGTGTGGGTGAGGCCGCCGCCGTTGAGCACAATGCCCTGGGCGGTGAAGCCGTCTTCGTGCAGCCGGTCAATCAAAGCACCCTCGTGATTGCTTTGAAAGTGACTGATTGTGATGTTAGGAAATGCTTCTTGCAGCGTCGGAAAAAAGTCTTCAAACGAGCGGTTGCCGTACAGTGCCGGCTCGCGGCGGCCCAGTAGGTTGAGGTTGGGGCCGTTGAGGATGAGGACGTTCATTTTTTTAATTATGAATTATGAATTATGAATTTGACGCAACAGGAGCCGTGTTTTTAATTCTTGGTCCATCAAAGCTAGGCCATGCGCCGAAGTTTGACAGACCTTTGCCAAGCATATGCCTTTTGGTGGCTTAAATTCATAATTCATAATTCATAATTAAAAAAACATGACCTGGCCCCAGGCAATTCAGCAGTTTGAAGGCTACCTAAAGCTCGAAAAAAGCCTTTCGCCCAACTCGGTGGAGGCTTACGGGCGCGATGTCCGCAAATTTCAGCAGTTTCTGGTGTTCGAGCGCATCCACGCCCGGCCCGACCAGACGACGACGCGGCTGCTGCGCGATTTTCTCAACACGCTCACCGATTTGGGGTTGGGGGCCACGTCGCAGGCGCGGGTGCTGTCGGGGCTGAAAGCGTTTTTCAGCTTCCTCATCATGGAAGACCTGCTGAAAATCGACCCCACCGATACGCTCGAAGCCCCCAAAACTGGCCGCCACCTGCCCGATACCCTCAGCTACCCCGAAGTCGAAACCCTGCTCGGTGCCATCGACCTGAGCGCCGACGAGGGCCTGCGGACCCGCGCCGTGCTGGAAGTTCTGTACTCGTCGGGCCTGCGTGTGAGCGAGTTGTGTGGCCTGCGCCTGAGCAACATTGCCTCCGACCAGAGCTTTATGAAAGTGCTGGGCAAGGGCAACAAGGAGCGGCTGGTGCCCGTGGGCCGCGAAGCCCTCAAACACCTCAACATCTACCTGAGCGCCGTGCGCGGCCACCTCGACATCAAATCCGGCAGCGAAGATTTGGCGTTTTTGAGCCAGCGCGGCCGGCCGTTGTCGCGCATTACGGTGTTCACGGCCATCAAAAAAATAGCGGCCCTGGCCGGCCTTCGTAAAACCATCAGCCCGCACACACTGCGCCATTCCTTTGCCACGCACCTCATTGAGGGCGGGGCCGATTTGCGAGCCGTGCAGGAAATGCTGGGCCACGCCTCCATCACGACCACCGAAATATACACCCACCTCGACCGCGATTACCTGCGGCAAGTCATCACCGAATTTCACCCGCGTAGCTAGCGGCGGGTCGTAAGCCGGCTACTGCACGGGCCAGCCGGCGCGGCCATTGGCAGGCGGCGGCCTAATTTTACGGGCCTTAGCGTATGCACCACAAATCTATTCTCATCACCGGCGGGGCTGGTTTCGTAGGCGCGGCGTTGGCCTTGCGCCTCCGCCAAACTTATCCCGACTGCCGCGTTATTGCCTTCGACAACCTCAAACGGCGCGGCTCGGAGCTGAACTTGCCGCGCCTGCGAGCCGCTGGTATAGAGTTTGTTCACGGCGATGTTCGCAACAAGGAAGATTTTGACGCGCTGCCCGCCGTCGGAGCCGTCATCGAGGCCTCGGCCGAGCCGTCGGTGCTGGCGGGCCTTACCTCAGCCCCTGATTATTTGGTGAATACCAACCTCAGCGGCACCGTAAACTGCCTCAACTACGCCCGCCGGCATGATGCTGCCTTCGTCTTCCTGTCCACGAGCCGCGTCTATCCCATCAATCAAATCGAAAAAATTGCCATCGAAGAAGCCGAAACCCGCTTCGAGCTGCTTGACAAACAGGTGCTAACGGGAATTTCGGCGCACGGGCTGGCCGAAGATTTCCCCCTGGAAGGCTACCGCTCCCTGTACGGGGCCACCAAACTTTGCTCGGAATTTTTGATTCAGGAATACCATCATTTTTACGGCCTCCGCACCGTTATCAACCGCTGCGGGGTGCTTGCCGGGCCGTGGCAAATGGGCAAAGTGGACCAGGGCGTGGTGGTGCTGTGGGTGGCGCGGCATTTCTGGCAGCAGCCGCTGGCCTACGTAGGTTTTGGGGGCACCGGCAAGCAGGTGCGCGACGTGCTACACGTCGATGACCTTTTCGATTTGATTGATTACCAATTGAATAACCTGGCGCAGGTAAATGGCCAAACCCTCAACGTGGGCGGCGGCCGGGCCAGCAGCATCAGCCTGCGAGAGCTAACCGCCCTTTGCCAGCGCATCACCGGTCACACGGTGCCCATTGGCGCGGAAGCCGAAAACCGGGCCGCCGACATCCCCATTTACCTCACTGATAATGCCCGCGTTACGGCCCTCACCGGCTGGCAGCCCCGCCGCTCGCCCGAGCAAATCGTGACCGACGTGTACCAGTGGCTGCGCGAAAATGAAGCGGCATTGAAGCCGATTCTAGGTTGATTTGGCAGGAATTATTGCTCAAAAAT
>JANYFQ010000414.1 GCA_025362615.1 Hymenobacter sp.
CTACGCCCAAACCGGGGCCACTGCTGGCGCGGACGCGGAGTTTGACGCCGTGAAAATGGCCAACCCCAGCGGCCTGAACCTGGCCAGCCTCACGGCCACGGGCCAGGCGCTGGCCATCGACGGGCGGGCCGACTTCGGCACCGCCGCCGCCGCCCTGCGCATCCCGCTGCACGTGGCCGTGCCGCAAGCCGGCGCTTACACCCTGACCGCCGCCGCCCTGGCGAACCTGGGCGGCACCACGGCCACGCTGGTGGACAACCTGACCGGCACCCGCACGGCGCTGGCCGCCGGGGCAAGCTACCGCTTCGGCATGACGACGACCACGGCCCCCGGCCGCTTCTGGCTCAACCTGACCCCCGCCGGGGCACCGCTGGCCACGGCCGCCGCCGCCCTCGAAGCCCAGGTGCTGGCCTACCCCAACCCCACCACGGGCCGCCTCACGGTGCTGCGCCCGGCCGGGGCCGCCGCCTCGGCGGTGCTCCTGAACGCCCTGGGCCAGACGGTGAAAACCCTGCCCCTGCCCACGGCCGAAACCGCGCTCGATTTGCGCGGCCTGGCCACGGGCGTGTACACGCTGCGCCTCACGCTCGACGGGCAACCGGTGCGCAAGCGCGTGGTGATAGAGTAGGGAGGTGAGAAGTGAGAGGTGAGAGTTGAGAATTATCGCTTTATTAACGCTTAACTGCTGTTACGCGGGGCAGGCGGTTGGCGCGGGCCTCTTGGCCCGTGCCAACTACTAGCGGGCCTCCGGCCCGTACCCCAGGCCGAAATTGTCTGCTCGTCCACAGCCCACCGTTCAACGATTGGGGGCCAGAGGCCCCCAAAGTAGCCGGCACGGGCCTGGAGGCCCGCGCCAAAGAGCCACCGCGTAACAGCAGCTCTTAACTCTTAACCCTTCATTCTTAACCCGCCCGCCCCCGCCCGTTTTGGTGCGGGGGCGTTGCGGGCGGGCTTTTCTCACCTCTTTTTTGTTGTTTTATGAAACGTATTTTGCTGATTTGCGCCCTGCTGCTGGGCGGGGCCGGGGCCCACTACGCGCTGGCCCAGGTGCCGGGCGGCGGCGGCCCGCAGCCGGGCGGCGGGGGCGGGGCCGGCGGCGGCGGCACGGGCGTGCCCATCGACGGCGGCGCTTCGCTGCTGCTGGCCTCCGGGGCGGCCTACGCCCTCAAGCGCCTGCGCCAGCGCAAGGCCAGCCGGTAGCCCCACGGCGGCGCACGAATGCCAAAAAGGCCCTTTCCGGTGACGGAAAGGGCCTTTTTTTGCGGGCTCGTGTGGGTGTTGACAGGCAGCGGATGCTGGCCGGCCAGCGGCGCAATGCTTCGTGCCGCTGGCTCCGCAACGGCACCGCACGGCCCGAGGGTGCCCCCTGCAAACCACGCCAGGTGCGGCTCGTGCGCAGGCCCCGCGCCCCGGCGGGCCAAGCAGCGGGCAGTGGCCGCGCCGCTTCGGGGCAACTCCGGGCGGGGGCGGGGCTAGCCCAGCAGCTAGCCCAGCAGCTCGCGCAGCTGCTTGGTGGCCAGGCCGCCGTTCTCGTACTGCTCGCCGCCGCAGTCCACGTGGTCGTCGTCGTAGCGGGTGATGAAGCGGGCGTTGAGCAGGGTGCCGCGGCTCACGCGCAGAAACTGCTCGCGCCGGGCGGGCGGCAGCAGCTGGTCGAGCACGTAGGTGAGCGAGCCGCGCACGGCGTACACCAGGTGCAGGGCCGGGGCGCGCAGGGTCACGTAGTTTTTGCCGGCTTCGAGGCTGGCCACCTCGCTCCAGTGAAGCTTGACGATTTGCAGGCCGCTTTTGACGTAGAAAAAATCGGTGGGGCCGGCGTTGGGGTCGGGTTCGGCCGGGTTGGGCAACGGGGCGGGCTGCTGGGTGGCGTTGCGCTCGATGGCGGTTTGGATGGCCGCAAACAGGGCGGCGTCGTTGGCCGGCTTGATGAGGTAGCCGCTGGGGCGCAGGCGGGTGGCCTGCCGGATGGTGTCGAGGTCGGAGTAGGCGGTGAGGAAGATGAACGGCGGCGGGGCGGGCTGCTCGCGCAGCAGCTGGGCCAGGGCCAGGCCGTTGTGGGTGGGGTTGGGGCTGCGCAGGTTGATGTCGAGCAGCACGA
>JANYFQ010000466.1 GCA_025362615.1 Hymenobacter sp.
GCGTACTTTTTGCTGCACGCGCTCGTCAATCGGCTCGATGACGAGGCACACGCCGTCGTTCATCGTCACGGCCAGGGGCTGGGCGCCGCTCATGCCGCCAAGGCCGGCCGTGACAGTGACGGTGCCGCGCAGGCTGCCGCCAAAATGCCGGTCCGCCATCGCGGCAAAGGTTTCGTAAGTGCCTTGCAAAATGCCCTGGGTGGCGATGTAAATCCAGGAGCCGGCCGTCATCTGGCCGTACATCATCAGGCCCATCCGGTCGAGCTCGTCGAAGTACTCCTGGGTGCTCCAGGCGGGCACGAGGTTGGAGTTGGCAATGAGCACGCGGGGCGCGTGGGGCCAGGTGCGCAGCACGCCCACGGCCTTGCCCGATTGCACGAGCATGGTTTCGTCGGGCTCCAACTCCTTCAGGGTCTTCACGATGACCTGGTACTCCTTCCAGTTGCGGGCGGCACGGCCGGCCCCGCCGTACACAATCAGCTCGTCATAAACCAGCGAAACGGCCGGGTCGAGGTTGTTTTCCAGCATCCGCAGGGCGGCTTCGGCCTCCCAGGTTTTGCAGCGCAAGGTGGGGCCGTGGGCGGCCCGCACGGTTTCTTCGGGCTTGAATTCGTAGAACATCGGCCGCTTGCCGTCGGGCTTGGGCGCAGGCGCGCCGGTGGCGGCGGACAGGGAGTTGGCTTCGAGGTTGAGCTCGACGGCGGGGGAAGCGGTGGGCATCATGGGTGGGGGTTTGGGTGGGGGTTTGGGTGGGGCAGCTAAGTTAGGAAAATGTAGCGGGGCCGCCCCTGACCGGCAAGCAACCTTCCCCCGCGAGCCCCTACCGCGTGCCCTGCTGAATTTGAAACCACGTAAGGCCGACGTGCCGCACCGCACGCCAGCCCTTTACACCGTTCCGTCCCAGCGCGGCGCTAGTCTTGCCCCTGGTCCACGCTGATGCCGCCGTTGGTGGTAACCGCCTTCACCGGGGGCCCGCCCTGGCCCAGGCTGGCCTCCACTTCCTTGTGAAACATGCCCGATTTGGTGACCGGCAGGCTCGTGCGGATGCCGCCCATGTTGGTGCTGGTGAAGAGCTGGGCCGAATACGCACGGGGCAGCTTCCAGCGGATGCCGCCATTGGTGGTGGCCACGTCCAGGCCCTTGCCCTCCCACTTGCTGCCGCTGAGGGTGATGGTGAGGCCGCCGTTGGTGGTTTCGCCCTTCACCTGGCCGCCCAGGTTGGCGAGGTCCACGCCGCCGTTGGTGGTTTCAAACCGGATGGCCGCCTGCACGTTGTCGATGCTGATGCCGCCGTTCACGGTGTTCAGGGCTAGGGCGGTGGCGCGGGGCACAAAAATTTCGTAGCTCACGCTCCAGTCCTTATCGTTGTTGGGGTCGGTGGCGCGCAGGGTGCCGGCGGCCATGCCGATGCTGATGCGGTGGGCGCGGGCGGCGGCGGCGCTTTCGCTGCTGCCCCAGGCCTGCACCTTGGCCCGCACGCGCACGTCGGGGCCGTCCCAGCCGTGCACCGTAATGCCGCCGTTGGGGTCGGCGTTCACCGCCAGGGGCTGGCCGGCGGGGGCCTCGAAGGTCAGGTCGCGGGTTTCGCAGGCGTTTTTCAGGCCCTTGTAGCTGGTCCAGCCGCCGTCCTGGCAGTTCAGCTTGAAAACGGGGGCGGCCGGCGATTGGGCCGCGGCGGTGAGGGAGCCGCAGGCCAGGGCAAGTGCAGAAATCAGGATTTTCATGGGGGTTGGAAATGGAGGTTGGGGGAACGAATAAATGACGCACGGCCGACCGGCCCGGTTGCCCGCCGAAGCAGCCAACACGATGATTACCGGGCTTTGGCCAATTCGTTACCGCGACCGGCCAACTTATTTTTCGCCCGGCCCGGCAGCCCCCCAATGAGCGCAACCCCCACCCCGCCGGCCCAATCTGCGTACAGATGGGCTCAACCAACCCTTTTCCTGCCCCATGGACACCCTAGCCGCCGGCGTTACCCAGCTTCGCATTCAGCGCTTTGTCAATGTTTATTTCATCGAAACCGGCACCCCCGGCGAGTGGGTGCTAATTGACACCGGCCTGCCCGGCAGCAAAAAAACCATCCTCGCCGCCGCCGACCAGCTGTTCGGCCCCGGCTCCCTCCCCGAGGCCATCCTCCTCACCCACGGCCACCTCGACCACCTGGGCGCGGCCCGCGAGCTGACCGACCACTGGAACGTGCCCGTCATCGCGCACCCCCTGGAGCTGCCCTACCTCACCGGCCAGGCCCTCTACCCGCCCCGCGACCCCACCGTGGGCGGCTCGCTGGCCTTCGTGAGCCGCTTCTTTCCCACCCAGCTGCCCAACCTCGGCAACCGGGTCCAGGCCCTCGATGCCGACGACCCCGCCACGCCCTACCTCCCGAATTGGCGCTGGCTGCATGTGCCCGGCCACGCCCCCGGCCAGCTGGCCTTCTTCCGCGCCGCCGACCGCGTGCTGATTGGGGCCGATGCCTTCGCCACCTGCCACCACGACTCGGTGCCGGCCATTTTGTTGGGCCAGCCCGAAATCAGCCGCGCCGGCACGCCCTTCAACTACGACTGGCCGGCCGCCCGCCAATCGGTGCAAACCCTGGCCGCACTGGAACCCAAGGCCATTGGCTGCGGCCACGGCCCGGTCATCATTGGTCCGTCGGCAGCGGCCGGCCTGCACCAGTTGGCCGATAATTACCCCATTCCCGCCCACGGCCGCTACGTGCACGAGCCCGCCCGCACCGATGCCAGCGGCGTAGCGCAC
>JANYFQ010000487.1 GCA_025362615.1 Hymenobacter sp.
CCTCTTTCTGCTTGGCCATGCTGCGCATCATTCGTCCTGGCCTACCGCCACCATAGCCGAAAGCATCATTTCCGTCCATGTTTCCTATTATTCCCCAAGTATTTAAAAACGGATAGTTTACGAGAGACAAGTTGATGCTGATATACCCGTCAAACATCATCTCCGAATTCACCGTCCCAAACCGCCCTTCCCAGCCAAACCGCGCCGGGTAGTACCCCGCTCCAAAGTCCAGCCCCATCAGGCCGTGCGGCCGGAAAATATCCAGGCTCTGGTCGTAGAGCGTGGCCAGCAGCTCGGCCGCGGCGGCCTGGCCGTTGGCCTGGTGAATGGTCACGCGCCAGGTTTCGCGCTGGCCGGGCTGGAGCCGGTCGCGGAACGTGGCAATGGACAGCCGGAGCGGCTGCGGGCTCTCCGCGACCTGCACGGTGGCCTCGTGGCGGTAGAGGCGACCGTCGCGCACTTGCGTGGTGTGGACGTAGAGCGGGCCGATGGCAGTAGCCGGCCCGCTTTCGAGGCGCAGGCGGCGCTGCTCATTGGCGTTCAATGTCAGCCATTCCGAGCGCAATAGTTTGCCTTCGCGCTCCACTTCGAGCAGGATGCGCGCCCCGGCTTCGCTGCTGCCCAGCAAAATATCCGTGGCCTGGCCGGGAGCCACGGTATCGGCCAGCGCCACAAACCAGTCGGACGTGGCGAAGGGCACGGCAGTGGCCCGCGAATCATACAACGTGAAGTCGAGCTTCGCCCTGGCCGAGTCGGCCCCGGCGGCGCGGGCTTCGAGGCGGTAGCGGCCGGTGGGCAGGGCGGTTAGCGCGGCTTGCAAGTCCAGCGCGGCGCTGGCTTTGGTGTCGAAGGGCTGGATTTTGACCAGCTCCGCGGGGGCTTCGTTTTCTTCCGTTTCGGGGGCCGGACCGGGCACGCCGGGCGGGTTGGGCCGGTAGCGGCGGGCCAGCAAACGCAGAGTGCCGGCGGCGGGCAGCGGCTCGCCGGTGGCGTTGGTGCTGAGCAATTTGATGGCCGGCAACTGCTGCTTATCCACCTCACTTGGCCCGATGAGCTGCAAGCTGAGCGGGTTGCGGCCAATGGGCAGGCTGCGGGTGCCGGTGCGGGTTTCGCCGGCCGCGTCGGTCACGTCGGCGGTTAGCTCGAACAGGTAGCCCGGCGCGTAGCGGCTTGGGGCCGGGGGCCCCAGCGGCGGCGTGAATGTGACGCTAAACCGGCCTTCGGCATCGGTGGTGGTGGTGCCGTGGGCAATTTCCTGGCTGCCCTGCTGCCCCCGGCCGGGCGCATACAGCCCGCGACCAAAGCCCTCTCCTTCGTAATCGAACAGCGCCCACAGCTCGCGGCGCGTGATGCGGTAGCTTACCGTGGCCCCGTCGGTGGCCTGCCCGGCGTAAGCCCTGGCCCGGCCATTGATGATGAGCGGCTGCCCCAGCCGCGGCCGGCCCGGCACCGAATCGAGGCTGACCAGAAAGGTGGGCCGCTTGTAGTCCTCCACCGCGAAACTCAGGCTGCCGTGGTCGGTTTGCAGGCTCATTTCGCCGTTCAGCAAGCCCATGGGCAGCACCAGCGAACCATTGAATGAGCCAAAGTCGGAAGTCGTAAAGGGCAGCGTCTGTACGGTTTGGCCGTTCACGTCCACCAGCCGCACGTTCACCGATTGACTGGTGACGAGGCTGGTTTTGACTCGCAGCGTTTCGGTGAGAATGCCCTTGAAATACAGCGTCTGGCCCGGCCGGTAAATGGCGCGGTCAGTGAAGAGGAAGGTGTGGCGCTGGGCTTGCTCCTGGCCGTTATCGGACCGATAATACCCCCCAACGTTGTTGAGCCACAGCGAATCGTTCCCGAGCCAAATCCGCACCGAACTAACGCGGCCGTTGCGGTCCAACAAGTCAATGGCGGCCCCGTCGGGCAGCGCTAGCTGCGTTTCGCCCGTGGCCGCAGTTCGCGCAATTGCGCCCACGCTGGTCACTTGTTTTTTGGTTTTATAGTCGTAGTACTGGTAGGTTGCTT